>DAOM01000045.1:1058-8271 GCA_002501855.1 Candidatus Nitrosopolaris nunavutensis | reverse complement strand
CTTTTCTATTGTCATCTGCTATTGCATTCCACGGAGATCCCATATTAATCATTATTATTATAATTAATATATTATATAAATATTTAAATCTTAGGTTACTCTGTGCACCAATATGGAAGTTAAGAACATCAAACAAAAAGTTACAGTCAATGTAGCCCCAAAAGATGGGTTTGAAGCGCTCATGGAAACAACGAAACACGCAGAGTTTACTGGAATCAATGCAGAGATTGACGGCGTAATTGGCGGTGCATTTTCTCTTTATGACTGATATCTATCCGGCAGCACAATTGAACTTAGAAAAGACGAGCTGATTTCAAAAATGGCGTGAATCAGGCTGGCTTGAAAGTCACCTCTCTCACCTCACATACGAATTGAGCCCTCTTGATGTGGGGTAAGAAAACAAAGCTGCTAATGACCCATAGCAATGTTCCAGTAGATAGTTTCGATGATATAGATAAAGGCTGAAAAACGCAATATTGGGAAAAGATGTAGATGTACTTCGACGGTAACTGGTACTAGTGGAAAGGAGATGAAGTAGACCGAATCAAACCAGTAGGATTAGATTCTATCTTCACATGGTTATCGTTAATATATTAGCACTCGCTGCTAGGGCGACATCTTCCCGTACAGTAGTTACTGCAATCTCACAAAGTAATAGTAGGTAACAGAATGACCAGTACAGTATTGAGTCTTTCTTTTCTAAGCTTAATGAAAGGATGCAAATTCTTACTCTACACCTATCCCAAATACCTAATTTGCTAGAACCTCTGCAATAAAGCAACAAAAAAGATCTGTATATCCAATAGTCAACGAATCTCAATCACTAGTCAACGGCAGGCAACGAATCTCAATTGAACCCAAGTTTGCCGCTGGCGTGGCAGTCATTAATTGGGGAAATATCTAAAACTAATTAATCACAAAGTTTCATGGTTAGATCGTTGGTCAGTAAAAAAACCCTTAAAATACTGTCCCATCACTAACTAGCTGATCTAGCAGCACTTGTCGTTTTTGTGTTCGTTGTAATTCTAGGTACCTTCCACCGGCTAGCCCATTTTCCCAATTCTCTTAGTATTACTCCTAGCTCTTTCGCCCGAATAGTTAGACTATATTCAACCTTTGGTGGAATCTGTGGGTAAATCTTTTTAGATACAAGGCCTTCGCGTTCGAGCTCCAATAACCTATCAGCCAAAACAGTACTACTAATCCCTGACAAGAGTTTTTTGAATTCATTGAAACGTATTACTTCTTTGGTGCAGAGATTCTTTAAGATTAACAAAGACCATCTTCTTCCTAATACCTCCCAGATACCGACTACTTCACCAGCTTCTTCTTCTGTTGTTCTTGCAACAGAGTATTTATTTACCATTTGGTTTTACAATAGCGCTGAGTAATATTTAACTACTTGGCTTCACTTGTTCTCGCAAACAACTGAACCCAAAACTGTTGTGGTAGAGACTAGGCAGACGCTAGTACCAAAAAAGTCTATTGCTTTCTTAAAGATATATCGGCAGTTAGCTGCTCGATCTTGTAGCGAAGTGCTTCTTTTACTCTACCGTTGTCAACCATATTAAGCGGCCCTTTGCAAATTGTACATTTAAAGAACAACTCTACCGCCGAATCAAACTTCAAGCGCGGACAATCTTTATTTCCGCAGTGGTAGAACTCCGAAGACTCTTCATACTCCAAACGGATCTGCAATCTGTCAAGGATCTTTTTCTTTTGATTATCAATAAAACTATCTACCTGATCTTGTTTTGCTCTCCATCTATATACGAACCAGCCTTTTTTTTCGTCCTTTACTCTGATTCCTGTGATTAGAGCCTTACCAAACATATCATAAAGGATTTTCCTTATGATATTAATCCTCAGACCAGTGGCACTTGCAATCTCTTCATCTGTGGCATCATCTGTATTTAGAAGTCCACGAGCAACCTTTAGGTACTCTTCTCCCCCAATCAGACCTGCAATTTTAACAAAAGAATCTTCGTATTCAGCCGAGGGCATGTACATACATATGTATTGCTATTTTTGGATATATAGTATGCGATACAGAGGGATTTTAATCTAACATGAGGTTTCTAGGCAATTATTGCATCATGCTTTAGCATTGCGTTTATTTCACTAAATAAAATTTTTCATATATTAGATTATCTTTTCCTTGCGTCCAAGCCGCAATTACAGACCGACTGTATTAAAATGCCACTCTAATATGTATAGATTCGCATCCAGGCGATGGATTATCTTGTTTTCTCAAATTTGCCGCGTCTACCCCAAGCATCGCTGCTGCTACCACGATAACTGTTGCCATTGCTGCTCATATGTCTTCTATCACCATACCCCCTCTTGTATCCAAAGCTGGCCCGGGACCTACTGCCTCCACCATACCCTTGTCGTGGCTGGCTTGTACCATGATACCGACGCCGCTGTTGCTGCTGCCTGACGACAGGAACTGAGATTCCCATCTCTTCGTTAAGTTTGTGGATGCGGTGCTGCGTTTGTCTAAGAATTCTTCCAAAATTTTCAACCCTGTCCTGTGAAACTAATGAGATAGCTCTGCCTGTTGCTCCAGCTCTCGCAGTTCTTCCAATTCTATGGAAGTACATCAATGGATCCTCAGGAATATCATAGTTTATCACATGACCAATGGCTGGGACGTCTATTCCTCTTGCAGCTATGTCTGTAGCAACCAGAATGTCTTCATTTCCCTTCTTAAACCTGTACATTGCGATATCTCTCTGTTTTTGAGAAAGATCACCGTGAATTGTTATTGCTTTGAATCCTTCCTGTTTCAATTCCGCTGCGAGTCTCTGTGTCCTTTGCTTCGTGGCGGCAAAAACTATAGTCTGTTTTTGATCCCTTTTTTTTATAAAGTTACATAGATGCTTAAATTTCTCCGTCTCAGGGACAATCAAATAAGATTGATCGATTGTATCAAGGCTCAGCTCCTCTTCATTTAATCTGATCTCTTGAGGTTCTTTCATATAGTCTTGCGCTAGTCTCAAAATCTCGGGGGGCATGGTCGCAGAAAAAAGACACGTCTCCCTATCTTCACTTACATAAGACAAGATGAACTTTATATCATCGATGAAGCCCATGTCCAACATCCTGTCGGCTTCGTCAAGCACTACAAACCTCACATCATCTAGCCGGATTGAACCGCGTTTTAGGTGGTCAATCAACCTGCCAGGAGTTGCAACTACTATTTGGACTCCCCTCTTTAATTGATCCAGTTGGAGGTGTATGCTTTGTCCACCGTATATGGATGCTGCTTTAATGTTGATATATTTTGCAAACTTATTAATTTCGGTGGTTATCTGAACTGCTAACTCTCTTGTCGGTGCTAATATCAGGGCTTGTACTGGCCCGTTGCGCTTTAATCTGCTTAATATTGGTAAAGAGAAAGCCGCTGTCTTACCTGTTCCTGTGTGTGCCTGGCCTATAACATCGATACCTTTTAAAATAAATGGTATGGCTGTCTCTTGAATAGGAAAAGGCATGTCAAATCCGTTTTCCTCGAGAGCTCTAACTATCTCCGTACTCATCCCTAACTCTTTGAAAGTTTTCAATTTCTTTGTCCTCTCACATGTGTTGTTACAAAAGTCACGGAAGACACGAGAAGCAATTTTCTATTTACTTAACAGATCCGCCGTATATCTCTTGCTCGCATTTTATATAAATAACACAAATATAAGGTATACGGAGATAAATAATTTACCGATGTATGTAACCAGATGTTAAGAGTAAGTGAACCTTCTTATCTGATTGTAGCCAAACTAATTCATAACCTTCAACGCCAGATATATCATCTGATTGTATATACATTAACGTTTTAGGGTTACAGTATAAAAAGGCCGACAACAGGTGTTTTTAAGCTTCCGTGGGAATAGGCAGCTAGGAATCGTATAAGACAGTCGAATATGAAATATGCAACGATAAAAAGATGATAATTTTTTTCTTTCATAAAAACCTCGCCAAAAGAAAAAGCCGATAGGCTCATCATATTAGTTTTGTTCCTTTTGGATATGGTCTGTGAACAATCTACGTGCAGATTCCGCAATGTAACTTAACAAATACGAAATACTAATACGATTGTTTCGTCTTAGAGATTGTATACATAAATGATGATTGAAGGCGACGACTTATCCGTGAAGAAATTGCGTGGCTCTGGCGGTCACGTTTTTGCGAAAGTAACTGACGAGGAACAAAAGAAGGGCAACCTTGGAGGTCCTGATCTGTTTCTTGCAGGAGTGGGTAGACTGAATGAGGATAGGTTTTCAAAATATTATTGTAACAAATGCGAAAAAGAATTTCAAGGTTCTCCAACGATTAATTATGAAAAACCTAATGAAGACCTCGGTGAAGGAGTCAGTTTACTTGAAAAAGGGGAGTACAGGTGCACGGGATGCAACAATACGATAGCTCAATACCGCAAATTCAATTCTCCTGAAGAGTCAACAGATACGTCAGCATCAATTAAACAGTTACAAGCACAACAACGAGATTCTGGTTCTAATAATGAGAAAAAGAGCACAGCTACTTACGCGCAAGAATCAATGAGCGAGATTGATACTAATAGTCCTCAAGCACCAATAGCAACGGGAGTAGGACCAGAGGCAGCCGCGACGACAACAGCAACAACAGAAGCCGCACAGGGTGGATTCATTTCAATTCAATCTTTAGTTGACATGACTGCATATGATAGCGAAGCTATGTTAGTGGGCAGGGTTTTAGAAATTGGACTACGCAAGTCGCCAAGAGGAAACATGGATATTAGTATAAAAATCTCCAAGCAGGAGAATAGCTACAACAATTCTGAGACTGTGGTGACAGAAGAAGTTTTGTGGAAGAATATTTCGAAAATTGGAGACATCGTACTCCTCGGTGAAAGAGTGCGTACTTCTGCCCCCAATAGTCCCTCCCAATGCGCATCATGTGGCTACCAGAACGAAGAGGGTGCCGTTTTCTGTGAAGAATGCGGAAAGAAGTTGGGTTAACTCCTGAGGCTTATTCTAACATCTACTGTCCGTACTCCTTTGCCTTCTTCTAATACCAGCAGCGGATTTATATCAAATTCTTCGATCTCAGGAAATTCAGTCACCAATTGAGAAAGGCGCTGCAGGCTATCCACTAGGGCTCCAAGATCCGAGGGTTTTTCCCCCCTGACACCCTTCAACAGGTTAAGTGTTTTTATTGAGTGGACCATTCGACTGGCCTCGTTCTCATCTATAGGAGCCAGTCTAAAGACAACATCTCTGAGAACTTCTACATATATCCCACCAAGACCGAACATAACAAGTGGACCAAATATTGGATCCTGCTTGGCACCAAGGATTATTTCTTTGCCAGATCTTACCATCTCCTGAACTAGTACTCCTTTAATGTTCGCGTCTGGTTTGTACGTCTTCGCATTCTGCAATATAGCATTAAACGCTGTCCGCACTTGTTCATCATTTGCAAGCCCAACTTTGACCCCTCCTGCGTCAGATTTGTGGATAATGTCTTGAGATGCGATCTTCATTACGACCGGATAACCGATATTGTTAGAAGCATCTACACAGCGCTCTGCGCTATCCGCGAGAACGGTTTTTGGAGTAGCGAAACCATATGCTGCCAGGACTTCATAACCTTCCTCTTCAACCAAGTTCATTCTCCCAGACTTCCTCATATTATCAAAAAGTGTCCTTACTTTTTTCTTATCTGCGTTGAATGCCTTTGGTCTACCGGCGGATCTTTTTAACCAATCTCTGAAGCGATGCATTCCTTCTAGAGTTTGGATAGCAGATTCAGCGTACATGAAGTGTGGAATCCCTCCCTCGGAGAGAATTTCCTTATTTTTAGTACCCTCTGCAAGCCCCATTAATGCAGCAAGCATTGTCTTCCCACTACCTTTTGATGTCTTAACGATTATTCTAGCCAGATCGTCATAATCTAAAGTAGCTGAGGGTGTACACATCGTAACTATCGATCCGACACTCGGATTTGATATCACTTCAACAAGGACTTTCTCAAACCGATTAAAGTCGGCATCTCCCACTATATCTATTGGATTTCTTGCCGACCCATGTGGCGGTATTACCTTAGCAATTGCTTCTCTCGATGATGATATATCTGCCATTTTCAAGCCGTACTTTGAGCACGCATCAGTAGAGATGATGGCAGGGCCACCAGCATTAGAAACTATTACAACTCCGCCTTGCTCGGGGGGCGTGGGCTGTTTTGAAAATGCAGTGGAAAGTTCAAAAAGCTCTTGCATTGTATCTACTCTAATTACGCAAGATTGAACAAAAAGGGCATCATAAATTTCATCAGGGCCCATGAGTGCACCTGTGTGGGAGATCGCGGCCTTTGCCCCTTCAGGAGTTCGTCCCGCTTTTAGCACTATGATCGGTTTCTTGTTTTCCATTATGATTCTCTTTGCAATTTCCATAAATCGCCTTCCGTCGTGAATGTCTTCAAGATACATCACGATAACTTTGGTGTCGGCATCGTCAGCTAATAATTCGAGAATATCATTTTCATCCATATCCACTTTGTTCCCCATACTTATCACTTTTGAAAAGCCGATTCCTTGTTCTATCGCGTCTTCCACAGTCGCTGCACAAATTGCGCCACTCTGAGATAAAAGCGCTATTCCACCATACTTTGGGGTAATTTTTAAAAATGTTAGATTCATAATATTGCTTTCAGATAAACTCATAATTCCGAGACAATTTGGACCTATGATTCGAGTTCCATAGCTTTTCGCAATTGACTCAATATCTTTTTCCAATCTTGCACCCTGTTCATCAACTTCTTTAAATCCAGCAGTCACAATAATTGCACCCTTAATCTTTTTTTTGCCTATATCTTCCATTACGGCAGGCACAATTCTGTTAGGAGTTGCAACCACGGCGAGATCGATGTCTTCTGGCACATCGAGGACAGATTTGTAAGCCTTGATGCCTAACACCGTACTACTGGAAGGATGGATCGGATAGATTTTTCCTTTGTATCCGTTTACTATGTTAGAAAATATAGCATTCCCGACTCCTGCCTTCTCAGAGGCACCGATAACAGCGATGGATTGCGGAGAAAGAAATACCCGCTTCTCATCCCTAGTCAATGACGACGACGAAGACATATAGAAAATAGAAAAAAGACATGATGGTTATAAATGCATGTTGCTCTACTGAGCCTAATTGTCTATAATATCAATGTATAAGGTTGGAGATAA
>DAOM01000045.1:468-822 GCA_002501855.1 Candidatus Nitrosopolaris nunavutensis | reverse complement strand
GTATAAGGTTGGAGATAAACGAACTAGAAAGCATTTAACTTGATTCTGTAAAGCTGCAGATTGTTGAACGAGAGTGTTAGTGCCGCGGTGGACTCGGAAATGAAAGGCCTCATTTCTGACCTTCAAACCTTAATCAGACAACCCAGTATTTCAGCAAAAAAGCAGGGCTTGAATGAATGTGCTAGCTTAGTATCCCAGATTATGGTCAAAGCAGGAATAAAATCGGAAGTGTTGAATCTCGATCGTCATGACTCAAATCAGAATCAAGAGGCTATCGCTCCAATAGTTTACGGTGAAGCTAAATCGAAGATGAATCCGGACGCGAAGACTCTATTGTTTTATAACCATTATGAT
>DAOM01000045.1:0-228 GCA_002501855.1 Candidatus Nitrosopolaris nunavutensis | reverse complement strand
TATTGTTTTATAACCATTATGATGTCCAACCAGAAGAGCCTGTAGAATTCTGGGATACAGACCCATTTGGTGGCAAGGTGGAGGGTAATTATATCTACGGGCGAGGCTCTGCAGACGATAAAGGCGAGCTAATAACCCGTATTAAGGCTGTAGAGTATTTTCTAAAAAAAACAGGTGATGTACCCTGTAATATAAAATTCATCGTAGAGGGTGAAGAGGAAATTGGGA
>DAOM01000049.1 GCA_002501855.1 Candidatus Nitrosopolaris nunavutensis | reverse complement strand
ATAAGGATAGGAATCTGGTTAGATAAAGAGCTTGCAGTGCCATAAGAGCAAGGAGATGGGATGAGACAAGAACAGCATCAACACCAGTCCACTCACAAGCGTTTGCGACATCGTCTGGGTCAGTAGACTTTTTCCATCCGTAATTTGCCATCAACTTATGTGGCACTAGTTTAATTATAAGCGTCAAGACACATAATTTTATCCTATTAACTTAATAGTAATTTACTACATCGTTAGATTTGGTTTATGGGTGTGCGTTCGACCTTACGACAGATTTTCACAAGGAAGGGATATAGGTGCTTGCGTTCGAGGTTACTACCTCTAAGTATTAATACACTTCCTAAACATTTAACCTATGGTAAACTGTCCTAGTTGCAAACAAGAGTTTCCAGCAGCGAGTATATGGGCGGAACTATTTCAGGCCAAAGATTTAGAGAGTAGAAAGGATTTGGGAGATTATATAATTTTCATGTGTCCTCTTTGTCAAGTATTCTTAAACATAAAAGAAAAGTCTTGATTGGCTTCCTATTCTAGCTGGCCTACTTTGCGCTATTGAATGCTTAAGCACGAATGCAATCACGATTTGTTCCAAATAACGACGGAAATAATGACGGCTTAAAAGAGATAATGATTGCGGAACCTATGAAAAACACTGAGGTATTTGGAGACATCGTTCTAAGAATCAATGGCTTGCATATACGATTTGAGAATGCAACCTCAGGTTTCTAAATACAGAAGAATTATCTAATAATTCGAACAGTAAACAAAGTCGTGATTATCTTATAGTAATCCGATCCATATTTCCTATAAAGATCTTAACATACTTATTTAATGACCATGAAGTCGATCCATACGTATCTAAGTATTATTGCTATAATAGCAGCTATAGGACTTATAACTGCAAGCACATTTGTCACCCCCGCCTTTGCATTAAAACGGTACTTTAATTGTATGACTGAAATTGCTAACAAGGCTGGGCAACTCACTTTACAAGATGCTAATAACTGCTATGATAAGGAATTTCACAGTAGCCAAGGAAGCAGTGGCAGCAGTACATCAAGCGGGAAATAATTCAGATATCTTAGTGAGAACTGCACGGAATTATTTGATACATGCGGGGTTCTTATCCACTGATATGACGAAATCTCAATTTGACATGTTCTCAATATATTTATCTAATCTATAATTCCTAAAGACCTTACAAGTATATTACCCGTTGAAAAAACCACAAATGATATTATAAAAATCCCTTCAATTCCATTTCGCCGATAATGTAATTTGCTGTGTCATGGAAAAGGGATATCGCCTACGTTGAGCTTATGCTTAACGTTGTTTGTTACCTTCTGGGCAAGGTCATGTAAATTATTTTTATCTTTATGATAATTGCTGCTGCTTCTGCTAACGTTAATGTCATGATGGATGTGATGTGTTCCACTGTTTGAACCGCTGTCATGATTCAGCATTTGAGTCGGCAATAATGCCGTCAGATGTTGATGATGCAGAGATGGCATTGTTATTACTAATAGTATAATTTCTGGGACCCGGGGACAAATGTAATACAGATGGGGTATTGGGAGCGCTATTATCGTTAGTAAGAGGTTGTGCTGCGTTACCGATACTGTCATAATTACCCAGAATATCAATATTTTGGTTCAGAGACCATTATTGATGCAACGGAAGCATTCAGTAGGAATCTTGAAGAAGCAAAGGAGAATATTACGTCCAAATTTTATGAAGATTATATACATTATGTGTTTGGTTACAACGTAAAGACTCGTACGCATGAAAAATGTCTCCTTAATACTTTGAGAGCACCGCAATATGCTCATGACAATGCTAAGAGGTTGTTTGTTATAACTTTGATGAGTAGACTAATCTTTGTTAGGTTTTTGGAAGATAAGAAGAATTTGGTTAAACCGGGTTCTTGCGTAACCCCGGTCAAACGCTATGAATTGACCGCAGTAAATACAATGTTTCATTAATATGTCCTTTCAGAATAAAGCTCTTCATTACAACTATGACATGTTAATTTTGTTATCTCTTTACCTGGTTCCTGAAATATTTCTATAGTTGTATCACCTTCAACACCGCACTTATGGCATCTCATTTCTTATTCTTAGCCTCTCTGATATGTGAACAGTTTTCTAGCTTTGGCCATAATGAAGCATGTTCGCAAGTACAAAACCACTTACCACGATGTAGCATAACATTGTATTGTTTGCCGGGCATTGACTTTGAAGGTATATAGAACTCTGAATTGGCTAGTCAATTTCTTCTCCAATCACTGCCAAGCACAGCGACGTTATTAAATTTCCACAGCCTTAGACATGTCCAAGTACAAAACACTTCATTTCGTTTTTCGAGTAGCTTCCCGCATTGCCTGCAATCAGTCATTTCTTATTCTCCTCAAAACAATCAATATGAAATATGGCAAATATCTGACCTGAGAGTATTGGTTTCAAACAATACTTACAGAGAATCCCAAACAAGGACGGCGGGTTGTTTTTCTGCATCTCCTCCGCCTCTGCTATGACTTCTCGTATTGCTTGCTTTATCACTTCTTTGTCAGTCATTTATTATCTCCATATAGTCTCTTCCTGTCTTATCTAGAAAGTGTTTATCTCCAAATACCAAGTCTAAAGCTTCATGTATTGTGATCAAATCCATAACGTAGGCCAATATTACAGTCCATACGCCTTGCCTACCTGCTTTTCTACGTAGAATTTTGTATAGTTCAGTATGTCGTTCTGTCTTTAATTTTTCTTGTGTGAACTTCATTGTATCAGATATTGCGGCTTTCATGAAATCTTCATAGTTGTAGCCAGTCATTAGAATCCTGACTCTCTTTCCGTTCTATTGTAATGTTCTAGTTCTTCTGGTGTCATAGCTGCAAAGAATTTCTTATCTTCTTCTATAGCCCATTTAGTTATGATTTCACGTTCTAACGGACTAGCATCAAACCTATGGTTGCATTTAGGGCAGTTAATTTCCATCTGCTTCCCTGATTGCACTTCTAAGTTTATCTACTTCATATCTATTCAAATAAATTGCTAGCCTTGATACTTGATATTTTATATCATCCCAAACTTTCTTATCTACCCATTGATAAGGAACTGAAGCCTCAGTATATCGTCGCTTCCATTCTTCAAGGTCTTTGATTCGCTTCTCTAGTTGGTCAGTCTTTGATTTGTCGTAGTTATCCCAGCCTGTATATTCAGTCATTTACCGGAATACCTACGTCTACATTCTTCGTTTGGAATAGTACAAACGGCACAACCAGCTATTGAATAAACGGTATTAGCATTGCATTGTATACACAAGGTTGCATCTCCATCTGATTTTATTGGTTGACTGGTTTGTTCCTTGTTACTGGGAACCATTCCTTATCTATTATCTTCTGCTTCTTCTTAGTTATTGCCATATGGATTCGGTCCTATCCAAACAGTTTCTAGTAGTTTCTTACATACTAAGCAATAGTATGTTTGTCCTTGGTGCATAGTCCAAACATCATAAGGACTCACTTTGGATACATCATTTTTACAATAGAAACAAGTGGTAAATTCAGTTGGCGTATCTTAATATCTTCATATGAAAACATATAGAAACTACTCATCATGGTATCAAGATTGGCTTATTAATTTGTACGTGGCATTTGTCACAATATGAATCTGTTTGTGGTATTGTTGAATCTTTTTGATATTCTCAAGTATATGCCCCCTAAGTCTATTTGGATAGTATAGCTGGGGCTTTCTATTACTCATTGTGAAAAGGTTTTTCTGTTTGTGACAGGAATACTTTAACATACGTTGTGCCTGTTCTTTGCTGCCTGCAATCCCGCTTGAAGTCAAATCATTAAAGGTGATACCGTCCCTCCAGTTCTGCCTACACTTTTCAATTGCAATTTCTTCTATCCGTTCCGATCGTACATATCCACGATGACGGCGGCCTTGTACAAATTGGACTATTGGTACATTTCTCTCAGATGCTATTCGTACATTTGTTCGGGATTTATCAAGAGGACTCTGAATCCGAAGCCTGTTCTGCAATACTGCCGCCGTAACCGTCGGTGATATCAATAACTTTTCCGTCCTTGTCAATTTTGAGTATACAGGTACTAGTCGTGTTACGTATCAGAGATAGTATTTGTTGCCCATACTTGTTTAAATCAAGAACAATCTCTATGAGATTCGATTTACAGAATTGACTTGCAGGTGTGAATGCGGTTTTAACGGCATCAGTATTATCACGATAAATTCTGTGATTATATGGAATGACGTCTGCTACGGTGTTTCCATAAGTATCGATCAAAATCTCATTTTTATATTCAGATATAGATGCTGCAGAAAATGCAGCAGAATTTCGCTTCTTTTGGCCCAATCGCCCCACTTTCTGCCTTTCCAGATCCTTTGCTTCATCTGGTAAAGCAACCAATATTGTTCGCCTGCTCCAAATGTTTATGCAATCCTTCTGAATTCTATCTCTAGCAACTGCGGGTGAGATATTATGATCCTCACTTCTAAGGGCATCATACATTCCAGGAATGTACTCTTTAGCCGTCGCCCGAAATGCTTCTGCTTTCGTTCGTGCTTCTGCTAGAAGACTTATCATAAAAGGTCATTAGATAATTTCTTGCACATCATTGAGCTCAAGTCGCATTGTCGTTAGATCCGTTAACCATAGTGAACCGATCAATTGTTTAGCAATTAGATCTTGACCAGTATCAGAGATAGCTTCGAGACCTTCAATGTTGCTGCTCCCTTCGGATGATCCAATTAGTTTTCCATGGTTATCAAGAACAGCTGCAAACTTCACAAATCTATTGGAAAACAATGCAGTCAGGCATAATTCATGGAGGAAATCTAGTTCTTCCAAATATTGCCCTACATAAAAAGGACACATAATATTAACTATTTGAGACAATGTTGTAGTGAACTATGAAGCAAATAAGATGAACATGTAAGAAATGACGAAAAACACTTTGATATTGAAATATCTCATAATATCTACCTATAGTGATTAGAATATAGTTTCTATGCTGATCTGTAATTATAACAAGGACGTACAAATTAGCCATTATGTTTAACTAGAGTGCATCAACTAATTACAACAGAAAGGAAAAAGAAAGCTTGAATTAGACGTAATAATAGTACTGAAAGAGCTATGTCATAGTGCATTCAATGGTTCATTTTGTGTGCAATATGCCTTTGATGAGCTTGGATAGGTGGCTGCTCGTATACACCTAATGATTTAGCTTTATCTATTTCATTGCTTGCTCGCAATTCAGCTTTAAGTTTCGAGTTTCGTGGCCTAGTCCTTAATCTATAACCACAGCATGGACACCATAAACCATCCCATTTCAAGAAGATCTCGCATATCTGACAACGTTTCTGTCCAGTAGAATAACGACCAACACCAAGTGGCTTCATTGCCTTATGGCGTATACAGATACCCTTACAAGTCATATGATTTTTTCTTCTCTTGTACTATTCATACATCACATGGTATATGTATATCAGTATCATAAAATATTTTGATATTGTAGCATTTCTCACAATTCTAATATGGCCTGTTTCTATGTTACTAATTAGACTATAGTGGTGTATTTATTGCGCTATAAAATCCAATAGCAGGAGATACAAGTAAAAATATAGTATCTAATCTTCGAAGAAAGGTCTAAATTGAACATCAAAACCCGGCGAGTTATTTGAAAATTCCTTTATCGTAATCATTTTACATATTTTGTCTTGGAACTCCGAATGTTCGATCAATTTCTTTTTACAAATAGGACACACGGATTCACGCCTCATGATACAACAACAAATGATCTAAAAAATACATTTATAAATATATTTTAGTAATAAAAGTCCGATATTTTTTGCTCATGCCGTCTAAATTCTTTGTATTGTTCTGTCGGATAGCTACCAGTAATGCTATAGCGTTTTTTTATCTTTTTACCAAAGCTATTATCTATTGTGCATATCCCTAAATTAAAGTAGCTTTGCCAAGAAGATAGTCCTTCCCACTATTGAAGTCTTTCTCACTATTGAAACGTTTCTAAGCTCTTTGATGGAATTCTAGATTAGCTTGGTCTACCTTAACAGCCTTCGGTGGACACACCGTAACACAAGCCATACACCAGATACATTCATCGTTTGTTACTTCTCGGAATATTAAGGAATTTAGAA
>DAOM01000043.1 GCA_002501855.1 Candidatus Nitrosopolaris nunavutensis | reverse complement strand
GGCTTATCGTGACTAGCATTCCTATTGCTTATCCTATAGTCGTTATGGGCTTTGTAGCTGCCACCGCTGTTATAGGCATTTTAGCAGGTAAACTTGTCAAAAAAAGCAGCAAGCGGTATATCGTAGCCGGTAAGAGTTTGCCGTTATTTTTCATAGGAACCATGCTTGTTTCGGAAGCAGTAGATGGGAATGCATCATTAGGGAACGTGTCAGCGACATTTAATGGCGGATTTTGGGCAGGAGGCACACTTGATCTTGGATTGGCGATCTGTCTTCTCTTAACAGGAGCCTTTTTTGGTAAAATATTTAACAGAATGAACATGATTACACTGGCGGATTTTTACTTTAGAAGGTATGGAAACGTTACGGAAATCATGTCTGGAACCCTAATGTCTATAAGCTTCATAGTTCTAGTCGCAGGGAATCTTGCCGCGAGCGGTTACATTCTATCCGTAGTACTAGGAATACCGCTAATTTATGCGATGTTAATTTCTACCGCAATAGTATTATTGTACACATATTTCGGTGGGCTGTTCTCTTGTGCCTATACGGACATATTCCATATTTATCTGGCAGTAGCCGGATTCTGGCTAGGTTTTATTTATTTCATTGGTCCGTGGTCACCAATTCCAGGAGGTCTGCAAACGATTATCGCAAATGTCCCTGGAAACTTCATGGATATGTCTGGTCTATTGGCTGTCACCAACCCAGCGAGCGGTGCACTGCCTAATTGGGCTACAATTATTTCTCTGGGAATAGGGGATATTGTGGCACTGGACTTTATGGAGAGAGTATTTGCGGCCGACGGCGGACGAACCGCTCAAAAGGGTTGCTATATGGCAGCCGGGCTGACTTTGCTAATTATGATTCCAGTCACGATGATTGGCATTATTGGGCATACACTAGAACCCAAGATCAGCGATCCCTATACACTCTTCCCGATAGTCGCAATAACCCACACTCCTGCGATAATAGGTATTATGATGCTCGTGAGCGTAGTAAGTTGCGGCATGTCAACTGCAAACGGTGGGACTCTGGCTATTGCTAGTGTTTTGTCTAGAAACATGCTCCAACGAAATATTATTAAGCATATTCTTAAACGGCCCGGTCTTTCTGACCGGCAGTTATTGATAGCAACAAGGCTCTTTGTTATACCCATGTTCTTCACTGCTTTCGCGCTTGGAGCTATTATTCCAAGACCAGGGGGGTATTTGGTACTTGCATTTGACATTGTATTGGCCGGTTGTCTCGTACCTTTGGTTTTCGGAACATTCTGGAAAAAATCTACTGCTGCTGGAGCAATAGCCTCAATTGCTGTCGGATCGGCTCTGAGGATGATCTTCTATTTCTTGATAAGTATTGCACCTTCTAGCAGCCCATACGCCGCTTATGCTGGCTTAGATACAATGATCCCGCCACTAGTGTCGCTGGCTATGTTTGTAGGGGTAAGTCTAAAAACACAAAAGCTGACTCCTCCAAGACACGATGTTATTTATCTGATTCCAAGTGACATGGATACGGTTACGGGAGCTGATGTGTCAGAGTGGGTCCAGCCTATTGATGTAAGGCAAGTTAAAAAAAGCTGACAACAACGATGGCAGCGGAAGTTAAACTAGAAACGGCCGAGAACAGAAAAAATAACTTTGTTCATTAAGGTCACCAAGTTTTTGAAGTATACGCCTAGCTATTGACAAACCAATGGTTAGACTGGAATCGTCGGAGTTCTACTGATGATTTAAATTTCGTACTGCGACATTCTTGTCTTGTGATCATAATATTAGAATAGCTCCTCTGACTAGATCATTTCTGTATTTGAACTATGTTGATGAAATTATTTCTGTATTAAAAAAAAGTGTTTTTGCAGATGGATATTTACTTCATAGCCAAATCGAAAATGCGAAAATGGCTGATATAACTAAGACAATTGCTTATCTTCAACAAAAAAAAATAATTCGTGTTGAAGGCCACCGCAAGAACTCGCGAACAGGACTAAGCATTCCAATATACTCTTTAGCGTCAGAACATTCGTCCCTTAACACAACTCACAGAGGTATCGACAGATTAGATCTTGATGAGTTACTTGCCGGCGTTCTATCGGAGAGAGTAGTTGAGTATAGTTTTCTCGCGAGAAATTTACTACCGTCTAGAAGCAACATGAAGATACTCGATGTTGGATCAGAACAGTCTGCTCTGACAAAGGCACTCAGCAAATGCGGGAACAATAAAAATTGGGAGGTGTTTGGCATCGACGTCGCCAGATGGCTACCGCATGCATTTAAAGAAGAGAAAGATGAGTCATGTCATCTATTTATGAGAATGGATGCCAGGTTCATCGGCTTTCGCGACGAGGTGTTTGATAAAATAATTTGTATCAGCACCGTTGAGCATATTGGAATTCAGTCAAGCCATTATATCGTCGGAGAGTACGACGTGCTAGGTGACGTAAAGGCGCTTTCGGAGATTTTCCGTATCTTAAAGAAGGGCGGTAGAGTCGTTTTAACAATACCTTACATCGACAGGAGTATTCGCGGAAACCATAAAGAGCACAGAATTTATAACTCTTATACTCTCTCCAAATTGATAAGTCGCTTCCGAGTAAAGAGAAAGGAATTCTATATTTACATAGAAGGCAAATGGAAAAGTTGCAAGCTGAAGAATATTGTAAACAAATTGCAACTAATCGGTAATTCAGAAATACCTTCATATTTGCATAGCCGTGTATGTCTGTGCCTTCTGCTAGAAAAATAATACTATCAAATTCAGCCAGATTTGCTGAATCATTTAATGTGACAAAGACAACAAAAACGGACAAGTTACAAGATCACTGAAGTACGAAGAGTATCATTTAATTAATAGAAATATTCTCATCGGTTTTACAGGTGCGTCTCTAACCAGCGCAGTAACTAGTTCGACAATAGCAAGATTTACTTCTCGATTGGTTAATTTTTTAATGTCCTTCATTGCTGATGTTAGCGTATTTCTTACGATTTTTGGCGTTCTATTCTATATCAACAACAAAGAAAAGTAAGTCAACGAATCAACCCACAAGACAGATTTTGCCAAGAGAAAGTGGGTCTCAGTAAAGCTGATATCAACACCTTCGATAGCTGAAATTAAATATAATATCGTGAAGCATTATATTCACGATTGGCTGCTAAGACTCGACAACGAAAACAGGGTCATTAGTATACAAGAAATCTCATTATGTAGGAAAAGAAAAGTTGGCTCGCCCGTTGTCCTCATTTGCTGAGCGTAACGATGTGTAACCTTACGAAATCATAAGTCGATCATATGACAATACGAAGCACGGACAGGAAGATAAGGAAAACCTTACACCACGAGTATCTCTCCAAAGCAAAAATTTTTTGGCCACGAGAGATATATTCAGTTTAGTCGATGCACTTTGGCTTGAGCGCTCTTATCTGAGCACTACCTATCTGCCACTCTTATAGTAGCAGAATTGAATAGCCTGTGCGACAAGAAGGGATCCAGCAAAATGTTCTTCACGTCAGTGTTGGCTTGATATGAACAAGAATTGTGCTTATCCAAGTCGTAAGATAATACGAAAATAAATTTAAATCAAAACGGTAAGAGTTATCATTGGTTTCAAGAGGTCATCTTCAATTTGGCTATACCTTTTTAATATTATAACCTAAGTCACATCTAATATAGCAAGCTGATAGGATATGGATGCACTTGAAATTATTTTCAAACTTCAAAAAGAATTGGCGCAGATTACCACTTCGACACGCTACCCGCCGGTAAAAGAGGAACGAATATCTTTACTTGCAACTGCAATGGTCCACGAGGCTATAGAGCTTCAAAGACTTACCAACTGGAAATGGTGGAAGAAGCCTACTAAATTTGATCAGACTCGAGCAATAGAGGAGGTGATCGACCTATGGCATTTCCTTGTTCAAACATCAATCGAACTTGGTATGACACCAAAGGAAATTCTAGATGAATATTTGAAGAAAAACCAAATAAACAAGGAAAGGCAAGAAAAAGGTTACTAATAAAATATTTGCGGAATAATACCATCGAAATCATAAAGCCAACGAATTTTAGATCGAATGCACATATTCTATATATAAACCAAACGAGAAATTGCCAATTTTATTAAATTTTACTCAAATTGTGATTTCTTGTTCTAAAATCTTGTTACTAGTTAATTTTTATTCCAGCAAAGTGACTTTATCAACATGGCGAACTCCAAGGAGGATTACAGTTTTGGGGGTAAGTATCCTAAAGATCTATTTACATTATTTTAAAATATACTAAACTAATCATAACTTCTTATTTTCCTTCAGTAAACGAAATACAACTTTTATACTCTAATTGTTAAGTAAAGTTAGGATAAGCCGTGAGCGAACTAAACCAATACCCTCTTTTCATCTATGTTTGAAACCATAACGTCGGGATACAACATCAGGTCAATCTCTCCCAACATATAACTGTCAAGCACCTTTATTAAAGCCCCTAATTCCTTCTCACGCTCAAAATCGTTCTTTTTCCTTACTTTTTTTAACTCTTCCATCAATAATCCCTTAAGTTCACCTGCATCTTCTCTTTCAAGTCTACCCAGACTTAACAAGTGTAATAAATAGCGTAATTTTTCACGCTGGGTGTCCTTATCGATATTAATACTACTCATCTTTATCTTGTCCTACTTTTTCTTCTTCTCTTCTTGCTGCTATATACGTATGCATGTATAGGCTTTCCGCATATC
>DAOM01000352.1 GCA_002501855.1 Candidatus Nitrosopolaris nunavutensis | reverse complement strand
TCTAAGCTATAGGTTTGGAAACAGAGTCCAGGATATAGCCACGCAACTGAAGATTCGGCCCTTAGAAAACTTCACCGGAGCCAACAACGAGGAACGCGAGCTAAACAGGTTCCGCGAATATTGTGCGATTCTTATATCTTCTGAATATGACGTGAAGACAATCAAACTTGCGGACAGACTTAACAATATGAGGTTCATTTTGGGTGTAGCACAAATGAACAAAAAGGTAATCTACGATAAAATGAAGCGGTATATGCGAGAGGGAGAGGATTTCTATCTTGCATACACAATGTTGCAGCCAAAACTTCCTTGCTTTTACGCGAACATACGATCCACTTATGAAAAGCTTCGATCAATATATTTCGAGCAAACTCTCACCATGCCACAGTCACAGTAAAGGAATCAAACGCGTCAACATCAACAACGAACATAGGCCCACCCATGTAAGAAGGTCGTGGGCGTTACTTAATCGATGTCTAGCAAGTACGCTTAGTTATTATAAAGAAATTTTAGAGGCTACGAAGGTGTGTTCTGAATATCTATTCCCAAATAGATGAAGCCATTGAATTTCCACCCAATGCACCATCAGTTTGTTCCATAACCCATTTAAGGGCATTATATGGAGATAGCAGAGTTAATGGCCTCACCGCTAAATTTAGCAGTAATAGTGAAACTTGAGCCTGATTTCTCTGAAGGCAGTGTCAGCTACAACTCGGACGGGACCTTAAATCGAGCAGAGACGAAAAGCATTCTTGGACCACACAGTGCTATTGCTTCAGCTGCGGCTTTCTATGCCAAAGTCAAGTACGGTGCTGTTATCTCCGTAGCAACAATGGGACCGCCAATTGCCGATTCTGCCTTACAACAGGCGCAGTTAATTTCTGATGCAGATTCCCTACATCTTTATAGTGATAGGATTTTTTCTGGAGCTGATACTTTGGCAACTGCAGAGGTTTTGAAAACCGGGATAAAGAAAATGGAAGGGACCGGAAAAATGGACATTGTATTTTCAGGACATCGAGCTTCAGATGGCGAAACAGGACAGACTGGTCCACAGACTGCATGGAAGCTAGGTTATACCTTCCTAGGCAATGTAATTTGTTACGATGTCGATATCGAAAAACGCATTTTGACAGCAAAGCGACTGATAACCTTGCAGGGGACCCCAGACGTAATCGAAGAAATAGAAGCTCCCTTACCGGTATTCATAACTGTAGACCCTTCTTATAGGTCAGTTTTTAACACTGTCTCGCTGCGTCTGGCCTCGGTAAAATATCAGAAGGAAGCGGAGCAAAGAGCACAAAATACTAAGAATTATCTGAAGATTTTTAATGCCCAGCAGCTTGAAGTTGATCCGAAATTCGTTGGGTTGCCAGGATCGCCAACGATTGTATACAAAGTTGAGAGGATCCCCAAAGCTAGGGCAAGTAGGAGAGCTGAGGTTATCGATGGCTCGGACCAGCAGCAACTACGCAGGGTTGCTGAAAAAATCCACGAAATTGTCGTACGAGTGGTGAATCAATAGCGACTATGGCTGCGTCGACGACACTACCCGACCCTAGAACAATCATGCCAATAAGGGAGAACTCCACTAATAGTGCCAATGAAAGCAAAGGAAGCTACCGACACCTCTACGTTGTAGTAGAGCACGATGATGGTAAGCCAATTCCTGTCACGCTCGAGATGCTGGGTGAAGCGAGGCGGCTCATGGATATTTTTAATGCTAGATACTCATCAACTGAGAAGGTAGTTGCAGTCGTATTAGGAATTAATATCAAAAAATTGTGCGAGGAATTGGTTTACTATGGCGCAGATGCAGTAATATGTGTAGAAAATCCCAATCTACGATACCCAATAAATTTGATTGATACAAAGGTTATCAGTCAAGTTGCTAGAGATAGGGTTTGTGTATCGAAGGTTTCGCCGGAATATAGTGAAGAATTTAAGAAACCCAGATACATGTTCTTCTCCGCAGACAACACCGGCAGGCACTTGTCAGCAACAGTTCTCGCTGAATTAGAATCAGGGCTTGCATCAGACATCAACAAATTGGTTATTGAAGACCTTGAAATCAAGCACGAACATAAGACAAAAGGTCAGCTTGCGAGATACGAAAAAACACTGGAAATGTACCGGCCAGATTTCTCAGGCTTTCTCTGGACCACCATATTGTGCCTGGATAATCGAAATCCTGCTATACAAAGGGAATACCATCCTCAAGCATGCAGTATCATACCAGGTGTTTTTGCGCCCTTGCAACGCGATCCCACTAGGACAGGAATTATAGTCGACTTTAGTCCAGAATTGCACCAGGCAGATAAATCTGTCAAGGTTCTGAATCGTCAAGTTACCAAGAGCCCTGTCGATTTCGATAGCCACAAGGCGGTAATAAGTTTTGGCCGCGGAATCAAGGATTCGCCAGAGGATAATATAAAATTAATAGGAGAGTTAGCTAACGAACTAAATGCCGAGATCGGAGTATCATTGCCCATCTCGAAAAAGCCATATTCTGTGCGCGAGCCAGTCTCTTCGCTCTATATGAACTCTGATAGAGTTATCGGAACTAGTGGTCGCAAAGTAGCACCAGCAATATATGTTGCCATAGGAGTTAGTGGAGCAATGCAGCACATCGCAGGGATGAAGGAATCGGGATTTGTTATCGCTATCAATGTCGATGCAAATTCCCCGATTAAGGACGAATGCGATATTTTCATCAGAGGCAGGATGGAGGACGTACTACCGGTCTTAATAGAAGAATTGAAAAAGCAAAAACAAGTTATGGAGGTCCACAAATAAAATTGGAACATTTCGACGTTGCCATAGTAGGAGGCGGCACAGCAGGCTTTAGTGCACTACAACAATTGTCAAATCTAGGCAAGCAGGCAATTTTGATTGAGGCTGCGAAAACGCCGGGGTCGAAAAATGTATCCGGGGGAATTCTCTATTCAAAGACGCCGAAAAATGGCAGAGTATATAATGTGGAGGACGTGTTCGGACAAGAATTTGTGACGCAAGCCCCAGTTGAAAGGCTCATCACAAAATACATTCTTCACGCTACTTCAAATGACAAGGTTTTCTCTATCGATCTCACGCCGGCACACGAATATCAGTCAAACTTCGCATATTCTGTCTTATTAACTAAATTAATTGCCTGGTTTGCAAAGCAAGCAGGAGAAAATGCAGAAAGACAAGGCGGTGGGATCGTAAGCGGTGTGCATGTTCGCGGGGTCAGTTGGAACGGCGATAAGACTATAGTTGAAACTGATGAACTTGAACCGTTCGAAGTAAAAGCAATAATTGCCGCAGATGGAGTTAACTCGGAGCTTGCTGAACTATCCGGGGCAAGACCCAAATTCACACCCGAGGATCTGTATCAGGGAGTTAAGGTCGTGGTAAAGTTACCAGAAGAAATCCTTCAAGAAAGGTTCAATATCAAACCTAATGAAGGTGCTGCCCATCTTTTTGCAGGCGATGTTACGCTAGATCATATAGGCGGCGGATTTTTGTATACGAACCGTGACACGCTTTCCTTGGGAGCTGTCTATCACTACGACTCACTCATGGAAAATCCTGTCGAGCCGTATGTTCTTGTGGATAGGTTACTGAAGAATCCACTTATCAGCGAATTTGTCAAAGACGAGGTCGCCATTAAAGAAGATATCGACAAGAGTCTTGCCATACAGGAACAATTAAGAGCTCGTTTTGCTGTAAGTAAGCTACTAAAGAATTGGGGAGATCTCCGTGACCAGTATTACTCTCAATTAGGAAGGGCAAGAATTATTGAAAGCGGAAGATACAAATCCGAAGAGGAGATCAAAGCCAGGCTTGATAGTATTCGTAACGAATTAGTCGGTCGGTACAAAACAAAATTCGTCAATGATTATGTGGAGTTAGAATATAGCGCGAAGCTCGTTCCGGACGGCAAGCGATGTAGAATGAAAAAACCATATCGCAAGAATATTCTTTTTGTGGGGGATGCTGCCGGTCGCGGCATTTTTGTCGGTCCTAGGATAGAAGGGCTTAATGTTGGAATCGACGATGCCGTAAGGGCGGCTAACAGCATCTCACGATCTCTAGATAGAAACAATTTCGCAGAGGAATACATGGGTGAATTTTATACCAAGTCCATCGAAGACAGCCCATATACACGCGACATGAAGGAGATCGATAAAGATTATTTGAAGCTCTTCTTGGATGCAGCTAAGGCTGTACCGGTGGATATCGTAAAAGCTAGATACGGCATTATCTTCAAATTAATGTCAAGTGGCATGTTGCGTGGTCTTGCTGTCGGCTTTGCAAATATACTTGGTTATGACCGTCTTTTGCCGATGGTTGAAACCCGGGAGACCTACGTGCAGGTGCCTATAGAGCTCGCCGAGAAATTAGGAACTCATACGGCCTCGACTTATAGCTGCAGTATCCCTACAATAGCCCAGCGCATTGCAAAATTAAGGTACAATGACGATACTCTTTCTCATATTATGATTTTGGACCCAAAAAGTGATTTTATGAGAAAGATGGTCGTGCTTTGCCCCACGAAGTGCTATAGCATAGAACAGGACGAAGTGATGCTTCAGCATGAGGGATGTATCGAGTGCGGTAGCTGCGCCAAAGAAACTGACTGGAAGCATCCCCGGGGTGAGAAGGGGATTGAATTCAAGTACGGGTAGACCTCCACCCAGGGAGCGAGAATCAGTTTACGGATCTGTATGGTAATTATTACCGATTATTACCAACATATATATGGCTGAGTATACCCCTATATTATGATTAGAAATGGTAGACAAATCAAAAGATGATACGTTCAAGGTTGCTGACCGAGCCAGAGACGATACTAACACAATAAGGTCTAGTGATACACGCGACTTCTACGACACGATTAGAGAAAATTCTATCAAAATAGTAGATGAAGTGGCTAGGGTCCAGCCACAGTACTCGCAGTCGATATCAAATCTCCAACTCGACTACATCCAAGCGATGAAGAACGCCATACACACGACGTTTTCTGCCCAAAAACATCTGACCGATAGTAACCCGGGCGCTTGGAACAGCGCGCCTTTCACGGAGCAATTTGCA
>DAOM01000029.1:5957-6085 GCA_002501855.1 Candidatus Nitrosopolaris nunavutensis | reverse complement strand
CCGTTACCGTTTTATCTAACCCCGAAGAAATCAGATTTACAACGACGTTTGTCTCAGAAGTCTCCAACATTTCGCCAAATTCTTTATGCGAGGAAGTTATCGTCTTTTCCGACCTAAAAGGAAAAGGA
>DAOM01000029.1:0-5668 GCA_002501855.1 Candidatus Nitrosopolaris nunavutensis | reverse complement strand
TCGTCGTCAGCGTCAGATGTGTATAAGAGACAGTTTCCGACCTAAAAGGAAAAGGAGGATCATCTGACAGCATCCCTGCCTGTATATGAATGCTCGAGCCTCTGACACTATGATATTTTTTGGGTCGTCTGTTTACTACATCGTTAAGATCCTGACCTACTTTGGTGGGATCGATATCGAATGCTGCCACAACCTTTATGTCTGATGGTTTGAGTCCGCCAATTTTTTTGTGCCATAAACCGCTAGTGTTATTGTGCTTTGCGTAATAATCGAGACCTTGAACAAATATACTGCTGGCGTTGCCTACTCCTATCAAAGCCACTCTTATCTTGTTAGTCATTATGAGTACGTTTTAAAATTCATAGATGATTTAACTTTTTTGAGTGTCTAGGATAGCAAGATTGCAAAATTTTGGTCTGTTGAACCATCAGTTGTTTGATTCCTTTGTTGGGATTCAGTTGGGGGAGGATTTGTCCAACACATGCTTGCAATCCTAGACAGGGCCATTAGCATTTCAAAACCTGAAATGGGCATTCTTATTTTAATGCTATCAGAGAAGTCAAATAGTCAATCCATCTGGGTTCGAAATGAATCTAACATCTCATAGTTCGATTGCTGTAAGTGTCCTCTATTTATGGTAATTGTGCTTGTTCCTCTTTCGCTTGGTTTATTTGCGTTTGAATAGGCTCGATCTCTTAATTTTTCGCCAAGAGATACTACAGCATTGCTTAGAATTTGTACATATTCCTCCAAGAAATCAACTCTTCTGATTGCGATCTGAGAGCATTGCTAAGAAAATCAATTTCCGTCATAAGAGCTTCGGTAACAACTGATGTAAATAGGTGAAGTCAACAGAGCCCAAAATTTTGTTTTGGCTTGGGTGTATCATTTAAATACAGTATCAACGAATTTGCATTATCCCAGCATGGTTACCGTAGATCAAGTAATGTCTTCATTGAAGAAAGTTGTAGATCCAGAGTTGCATAAAGATATTGTGTCGATGGGGATGGTTAAAGATCTAGCAATTAATGACGGAAAAGTGGCATTTACTCTTGAGCTCACGACTCCCGCTTGTCCCTTTAATAGCGAAATAGAGCAGGATGTCAGGAACGCTATAGCGAGTATAGGCGAGACAGAACTAAACCTGAAAGTTACGGCACGAGTCATGGAGGGCCGCGCCATCTCTATGGATGAGATACTGCCCGGCGTTAAAAATATAATAGCGGTCGCGAGTGGTAAGGGAGGCGTCGGAAAGACTACTGTCTCCGTAAACCTGGCGCTAACACTAGCAAAGACCGGCGCAAAAGTGGGATTACTGGATGCTGATGTTTATGGCCCTAGCGTGCCGCTGATGCTTGGTCTTAAGCAAACCCCTCAAGTTACCAATAACAAGATTCAGCCGATTATTTCAGATGGAGTCAAAGTAATATCAATGGGATTTTTCTATGAACAGTCTCAGCAGGCCGGAATATACAGGGGCCCAATAGTTTCCGGCATTGTCAAACAATTCTTGACTGACGTTAACTGGGGCGACCTCGACTATTTGATAATAGACTTGCCACCCGGCACGGGTGACGCGCCTCTGACGATGGCACAGACAATACCAATCACAGGGATACTTATCGTAACTACTCCCCAGGAAGTTGCCATGAATGTTGCGGTGAAGGCAATTGGCATGTTTAACAAACTAAATGTTCCTATCATAGGGGTGATTGAGAACATGAGCCACCTCGAATGCCCGAACTGCCAGGAACGGATCCATATCTTTGGCAAAGGAGGCGGTCAGAGGGTCAGCGAGAAATTCAACGTCCCTTTCGTGGGGGAAATACCACTTCACCCGCAGATTATGGAGGGAAGTGATACAGGCAAACCAATAATTCTGTCAGAACCTGGTTCGATTCAGGCTAATGCGTTTACCAATGCTGCCAAAACGGTAGCGGGGAGGATTAGTGTTATTGCAGCTGAGTTGAAGGCTTTGGAAGAGGCTGAGACGGAGGGACGCCCTCGTAACGATACGGTAAGTCAAACTGAACCCCAAAATGTTCCTCAGTCCTGAAAATCTTCGTATCCTAAAAGAACCATTTGGCTTACTTCTTGAAAACAAGAGTGTCAGCAAGGTGAAGTTATACAGTTCGGTAAAACATGCCAAGTTGATTGTTTCGGTTGGTGATGCTACAACCGATCGTGTGACTTTATATGGCATCATTCCTAGCGTATGCGTCGTAGATGGCAGAGAAAGACGAGTACAACGCATAACAGCTGGAGGTGACTCGCTTTTGCAAAATCAGGTATTGCAACTCAAATGTTCAAATCCTGCCGGGACTATTTCAAAAGGAGCAGTTCAAGTGTTACGAGATGCACTAAAAGCGAGTAGTACTAATCCGGTGAGAGTTATTGTTGAGGGCGAGGAGGACCTTCTAGCTTTGCCAATTTTTCTACTGGTTCCATATGGCTCAATCGTTATGTACGGACAGCCGTTCAAAGGGATTGTTATAGTTAAGATCGATTCTGAGACACGTAAAAGGGCCAAAGACTTAATGGAGAGTTTAGGAATCGACTGGATAGGGGGATATGATGACGCGGTGGCTGAATGATTTTCAATCCGAAAAGGTGATTGTATATACCACTTTCTGACCCCTGAGCATCCAGCCCTGAGCCATCTATGTATATCAACTCCTAGTTTCTGCACCACGTAGATTATGAGCATAAGACAATTACTCATCACAGCCACATCCGTCATTTTGAGGCTCATAGGCGTTGAGATGATATCTACTTATACAGCTGTAGCAGGTGCTCTTGTTCTCATTTATTGTGGCACTGCAAAAAGCACAAATCCTGAGATCCTTGTGCAGATTCTTCGGCGTTGGTTCCATACCTTATCATTGCTTTATTTGGTAATAATAACAAAAGTTAACCTGCCATACCGTGGCAATTGCAGATGCACTTTGTCATTTTAATATCAAAAGAACAGTCATGATCATGCCGAGCTCTGTCATCCACGGGCCATTCTCCCGGACATTCACCATGTCGACCTCGTTTACAAAAGAACGTTAACGTCATGTGCCGCTCAAAAAAAGGGACTGATTAGAATTTTAATGTTTTCTGAATGGACTAAATCAAAGGTCGATATTGAAAAGTTGAGGTGCATAGATCGAACCTTCCCTGACTCGCTTTACCCTCGCAACAGATAGATAATGTGGCCAGATGGTCACCAAAATCGACCCTTCGGGCACGCCTTCGGGTAGTCCAATGATGACGATATCATTTTCATTAACACCGAATTCTTCCAATTTTTGCTTGCTAGCCTTAATGATATCTTCAGACATACCGCTGCTGTAAACGTAAACTTTGCCAACGTAGTCAATTCTATCTACCATCTACTAATAGGGATAGAATGGTATACAAAAATGTGATCGTTTAGATCGAATTAATCTAGACAAACGAATAATGATATTGAACGTTTTGGATTTGATTCAGGGCCAATCAGTGCACTATATGTGGAAATTTTAAAGGTCGCTTTTTCGTAGTCCAACGAAACGCATCAGATTAATTGAAATTCAGTGCGCATCTCATTCCCTTCTACAACTGCTTCGAACAGCTCAATATTGCCTTCTAGGTATACGATCCTGCTGTCTTTGTGCCGGTGTTAGTAGATTCAGTGTTCCAGTTGCATGACTTTTGTTTCAAAAAGGTTGACATGGCATCTCGTTTTATTAAGAAATTCTTTCATTGCGTTGCATCACATAACGACGATTGCAGTTGTGACGCCGGACTTCGAAGAAGCCTTTAGAGCGAGCAACAGCTGAACATTGCGGCTTCCCTAGTTTTAAATGTCAGTCAAAATTGATGGACAAAAAGCAGTTGTTGTGCCTCGTCGGAGGAAGAGTACTTGCACAATGGTATAGAATGTTAATTTTGTTATTCTTGCTGTTGTGTGACAGCCCCACACTAAGTTGGCAGACTACAAATCATCAACATGGTACTTCGACATGCAGCCTGTGCATTCATAGACGTCATCTCCCACAGAGGCTGAGACATTAAATCTCACGATCGTTGTGCATTTTGGACAACGCCCTTCAACTGTCCGTCGGATATGTTGAGGTTTTGTTCTAGTCCTTCTTCTACTTCCCATATCGGACAGTAAGTCAGGTGCGCTGTTTTATAAACGTCAACACTTTCTGATACTACTCAATAACCGCTACTCATCCAGAATCCATCAACACAAAATTGACCTATAGCATAGTCAACAGTTATTTAGTGATGGCTGGGCTTTTCTGTTCTCTCTTTTTCATAATTACGCAAGGTCCACACTCCGAGTGCGATAAAACCTCCGCCTATAGCAATCAGAACATAGTCTACAATAAGTATAAGTCCCCATGCCCTAAAAAATAGGCTACCATACATGAATAAGGTAGCAAGGAAAATTAAAGCGATTCCAGTTATAATTTCAGTATTTATTCGTAGCATAACGGATAATGTTCAGCCATCTATTATAAAAATTACTATTACCGGATTGTTACTTGAATCCTCGCTCGAGGTTAACCAAAGGGCAGACTGAAGTAATATGATGGCAGCCCCCGCCGATTCACCTTTGACGTTTAGAACGTAACGATCTACCACGATATACTTTTATTCCAAGAACCTTATTGGTCCTGTCTGTTAAAGGTATTAGTGACGCGTATGGTGCGGCCACCGGGCCTATTACCTCCAAAACCTTGCCCACACCTTTACCCTTTTGGTCGACTAATATCTCTCCAGGTCGAGTTTCCTTGCCCGAGGATCCAAGTAGTCGTACAATGAGCCTACTGCTTTTTGCTAAATGCATAACCTCTCCAACCTCTTGACGCTCTTGAAGCTCTCTCGTCATCACTCTTTGACTGCCTTAAATCTGTTTGAGCAGCCATAATTAGGTTATCTTGTGAATAAGTGTTCATGTTCACTCGCCTATCTTTCCCTGGTTTTCTGTTTACTCTTCTGCCGCATTTTTTCCGCTACGCACTCCAGAACGGTCGATTTTTTTTGTTCTGCCAATTTTGGCAGTACAATGTAACCCGATCTTACGAATGATCTTCTCGGGTATCTCACATGTTCAGCGGTCTCTTGCGGCAATGGCTCGTAACCGGCCTCTTTTGCAGCGTCAATCAGATCTGCAACTGTTGGATCAAAAACCGCGCGCTCACTTTTTATCCTACGCCCCTTACGTCTCGGGAGAGTCTTGTTAAAATAATCAAGCCAAAGTATTATGTGATCGTAATCTTTCAATTAGAATACGGTTTACGAGGGATTGATATTAACTTTAACACCGGTTTCCAGTTTTGTGTCTGCCGGATAATCGTGGTAATTACATTTACCTGTCGTGATAAAATTTGTAATTCTGCTGGCCTGAAATTCTTTGTTATAAGTGTCTGAATATTTGCCTTCCGTCACACATTTCTTGTTCAAGTCGAACGTGTGGATTTTCACGTAGATCCGTTAAGGCTCCCGAAACGATATTGTTTGCTATTCTTAAAAAGAGAGATCATGCGTGCAAACGTACTACGAGGCGATAAGCAGGATCTCTTTTCTATATCACTACAAGGCAAGTTTGGGTTCTCCACCTCACTTGCTTTTCGGAATGTTCCTTTAATTATTTCCACGAACACAGGTAGCAGACCTGCCCTACCACCGA
>DAOM01000270.1 GCA_002501855.1 Candidatus Nitrosopolaris nunavutensis | reverse complement strand
AATATCATAGGAATGGATGCTGCAACTGGAAAGGAACTATGGTGGAGAACCATGGGTAAGCAATATCATGCTGATACCATTCCACAACCTAATGGTAGCGGCGTCGTTTGGACCTATGGTATAGATGACTACCATGCAGTCGATAATAACACACTATATGTTACGACAAACGGCAGAGGCTTGAACTTCTTTACAAACGGAATCGTTGGCTATAAAACACCTACTACTAACGCAGTTGAATTAGGCTATCACAATGGAACAATAACTGCCATTGATATGGGAATAGGAAAAACTAAATGGGAACATAAAGTGGTGTTTCCGCCACTAGTATCACCATTGGTCACTAATGGACTAGTATTCTCTGGTTACATCCCTTTCGTCGAAAAACCAAGTATTAAATACACTACTACTCCGTTTGGAATCCCAAAAAAAATAACAGCAACGCATCAAATAAGAACTGGATTAATTTTGGCATTAGACGAGGATACAGGACAAGAACTGTGGAAGTTTAATATAGCCGGTCCTATTGGGGTAGGTGGACCTTCTATAGGAGATGGAATGCTCTATGTTCCTACAGGTAAAATTCAAGCACCCAAGGGATTTGAAGGATCAATAGTAGCGCTCGGTTTACCGTAAACAGGGGATAACAACATATTCAGAGCTTGGAATTTACGCCATGGCATGTAGAGTTCTGTTGATCCTGTGGGGGTTGTAATTTCATATGAGGACCCTTCCTCTTTCGATCACGTTCCAAGTTGCAGTTCAATACAAATGCCCTCCTCGACAATTAGGATTATATCAGTGGATTAATGTTATTTAGGACTGTCAAGAGTCCATAAAGATATTCGAGATATGCCATGTTCGCACAAGTCCTCATAGTCCGTGTATACTCGTTAATGGTTATTTACCAAAATTTGTACTTTGCACACACTTCAACAGGCATTTTTAATGGGAGCAGAAATGAGGATGCATGACAATAATTCTATCGCCGCATATAAATCCAACAAAAATGGGCTTGCCGAATATCTTGACAACTGGTTCGCCCATTAAGTTCACGAATGGAATCCAGACTGTTATCTTCTGCATACCAGGCCTTAATAAATCACCACCGGGTAATTTGACTGACCAGTAGCCTGTGCCATTTTGAGGAACACTGTCATTATAATATTCACCGATGGTTTGGCTGACACTCGTATTTGTTTTAAGCATATTTACACTCAAACCAACATAAACATAATGTTGATCTACCGTCCCTGTTATGATGGGTCGCGTGACCCCACCAATCTGAATCTTATCTCCCTCATCTGGACTTGATATAACTGGGGGTGGTACAACCAAATCAAGATGAATTTTAGAATACACCCAGCCTTCAGTATTATTTGATGGTAAGTAGAACGATGGAATAGTACTGTTGCTGTAGAGCGATGGTTTTAAGCTAATATGATAGAACGTAGCAATTGCTGTTATATTGTTCCGTCCAGGAAGTAATAAGCCGGACATATCCAGAGACCAGTGGCCCTTGCCATCTTCTTTGGCCGCATGTGTTTGATAATCTGTTCGATTGTTTACAAATACTTCGACATGATTATAGCGTGTGTCAGCAGTCGCCCTTAGGATTGGATAAGGATTGGTTATTGTACTGCCGTTTTTTGGATTTGTTATTTGAATACGAGATGGTGTTGGTGCTTGTATTGAGTACATTTTCTCGGATTGTAATTTAGGTGCGGGGGTTTGTGGACGCATTGATGATCCAGCATAAGAGTTAGACGGAAATTTTAAAAGAAGAGGGCCCAATAGAATCCAAGCCAAAAAGATTACTACAAGCAGAGATCTCGAAGTCAATAACATAGCCTGACCGTTACATCCTGGAGTTGAGCTCATGATAGATGAGAATACTATTTCTTACTTAAGTAATCCGCTGATACAATATCTATAATTGCCATCTCTAACCTATTAGATTAGCAGCTGCAGAAAAGAAACTGGCAGCCTGACCTGATGAGTTCTTGTTTAATGCTCAGCCTCAGCTGAATCGGTCTTTTCATCGATATACCTGTAAACATGTGAAACACTGCTACTGCGTTTGTTAAATACAGACCATGAAATCGGCCGAATAATTGCCGATTTACATCTAGGAATTTGAGAGATTGTGTGAGATTTGGGAAATTAGCAAGCTGCTAGACCGTGAGGCGTAGACAACAACGTCTCCATAAAAAGATCTACTTTTAACAAAATAATTATTGTAACCGTGGCTGGTTTTATGGCAGCTTCATTTCTGGGTAGATATAACTTCAGTGGAGCAGGAAAGACGGCTCTATGGAATTAATCTAACACAACATGAGAGGAAGCTATGATATTATTGTCCTGTCGCAAATAATTATAAACGCCTGCTGAAAAAAGATTGTTCGTTTCATTCAAGACCCGAGCTTCTGCTTGCGTTGTTAATAATAGATAAAAGATATCTGAGTTGAGTTGCTTAGAGTATCATTCTCTTTAATAGATCAAGCAACATTAGAACTTTATTCTTTCTAATGAATTTATCAGAGTTT
>DAOM01000230.1:21715-21843 GCA_002501855.1 Candidatus Nitrosopolaris nunavutensis | reverse complement strand
GCGGTACCAGTATAACACTAGATGTATAACATTATCATTCAACCCCGGTAATGCAAAAATAAATGCCCTAAAAATCATTCGAGACTTTATTGCTGAAGTTGATTACAAAGATCAAATGAAATCGTCTT
>DAOM01000230.1:2681-21432 GCA_002501855.1 Candidatus Nitrosopolaris nunavutensis | reverse complement strand
CAAAATGATATTGATAGTACAGCCAAAGATCAAATGAAATCGTCTTAGTATAAATATCAAGACTAGATCAATTGCCAAATATCTTGTAGTTCATACACAAAAATAAATTTCATCTTTTCTCAAATATATTAAGTTGCAATAGTTAAGATACTAATTAATATAACAAAAGTCTCCATTAGCGATATACTACCAAAATGATATTGATAGTACAGCTGACGAATAAAAATTTGGGAAGAGGACATAGAGAAGAAACGGAAGAACAGGAAAAGCAAATACGATAAGAGGTTGAAGAAGAAGAGTGTGTGGCTACGATCAATATGGGACACGACCTTTCCCCATCCGTGTCTCTTCTTGTATGACTAATATCTACAACACTCTAAGTTCCTGACCAAAGTTTTCGTTTACGGATTCTACTTCGTCTTCCAATGTTTTTGATGCATCTATCCTTTCAGCAATACGTGTGGTAGATATTAGTCGTTTAGCACCAGGTGATTTGACTGCCTGGCGGGCGGCATCGATTGCATTTAGAACGGTTCTCATATTGTTCGCCTCGATCTGAGTTTGGTAGTTTTAATAGCTTTTGTTTGACAAAAGGGTCTGCTCTTCTTTGCTTATACTTGTGCTGCTCGTTCCAATTGGTATGATACTGATCTCCGCATGGAGAGTCCAGGTGTTACTGCTGTTATCCAATACAATATATTTTTGGATGTCACAAAATAATGTTTTCACATTTTCCAATGGTACCAGAAAATATGTGCGAACAAACATCCACGACGATAGCAGGATCTGTAACACTACTAGAGGTTTGGCGAGGCGACCATGTAACCTATCCGTATATAAGCGTGTTATTACGGCAGCAAGGGCTTGTCTGCACGCCTAACAATAGCGTTGATGCTAGCTAGCCAACGGATTAAGATGTTGCGTCAGCATTCGAACTAATGTATTTGATAATTGCTGACGTGTAACTAGATTTCGAAATTCTCTGATTTCGTAATTTCAATTGCACAAACCTAACTGGTATATTCCCCTAACCTCGAAGTAGATTATGGGGTTTAAGCTTTAGCGAAATTCTATGCATTCTCGCATTATTTTACAGCTATCATACTGATTCAAATCATCCACCGAACTCTTTATAATATCCAGGACCATCACTGGTATTGGGCAAGAGGGGGGACCTTAACATTATCCAATAACCATCAAAGTAAAAATGACTTAGTAGTGACATTGAAAGGTGCAAAGTACGGAGCATTTGCCGGTCTTATTGCAACTTGGTCCATTTCATCAGCTATTGCGGCATCCGAACTGGCATTGGGTTTGCAAATAGGTACATTTTATTCGATTATAGGTATTAGTTTCGGATTGAACAATGTCATAATCGCAGCCCCATTAGGTTTTGGCTTTCATTTACTAGTTGGGACTGCATTAGGAGCAGTGCTTGGGGCAGTTGGGATTAGATGGAAGAAAATTCGTATGCTTAATCCATACAAGAGTGTCTTGGTCGGTATAGGTACGGGTCTTGCCATATGGTTAGTTTTATTCCTACCAACAACAGTACTTTTAATACAACCTTCCATCCAGCATGTTGTTGTCATTCTAGCGGTTTCATCGCAAAAAATGATATTATCTCAGCAACTAAGCCAGGCAGTCATAAACATATCTCTTACCGCAATTGTATTCCATATGATCTGGGGGGCAATATTTGGGTTTATAATGAGCTCTTTGCTAAGGATTAGAGTCTTTAAAATAAAACAGCATTATGTAGATATAATAAATATCGATCCAAAGATTAGGTTAGTGACGATTTGTGATGCAAATGGTCAGATAATGTATTCTCGTCACCATGAAGGTGTAAAAAATCTACTAACCAAGGAAGAAAGCAAAAAATCACTAGAGCTTGCTATGACCTCATGGAAAATTCGGAGTGAACTTGCAGACAAGATAGGAAAGGGTAGGTACGTATTGGCAGAATATGAAAAAATTAAACGCATAACGATGCCGTTTGGAGATAACCTTCTTCTTTATGTAACTACTGAAGTAGCGGCGGATCATTCGAATATCTACGATCGAATTCGCAAGTTAGAGTCTGGTCTAAAGTATTCTAATTCGCTTCTATAAATATTTTGGATAAATATTAAGTCGAGGGTAGTGACTAGAAGCTAAAAGTAAAGTTACGGTATAATGTAGGTTTGTTGTGAATATTCGACTTCTCTTTCAAATACCAGAGACCAACTAGCTCCATCGATTAGATGTTGTTATCGATTTTATTCTGCTTCACTTTCTTAACCTTGTCTCTCCGATTAGGCCATTCATGATATATGTGAATAGTAGGTGATGATAATTGCCGTTTAGATATCTAAATCAACTGGTAAAATTACTTACAAAGGTCATGGCAATAAACGATAATCTAATCCTCATAGATGAAAAAAGGACGGACTACAAAAGTAGAGTATATGAAGAAGAATAATACCTTGATCATGATTAGCAATGCTCTGCCCGAAGACATCCAGAAGGTAGTCAAGCTTCAAGAGGGTTCATTTCGTTATTTGGCACGTTATGGAAATGTTTGGCATCCACAAGAGCTTCAAAGTCATCTTAGACTCGTTCCGAAAGACAATTTTGTGCTGAATTAAATGCAGAGGTACTTCCTTGTGCGAGTAACCTAATTTATCTTTCTAGAACCCGAGTATACAGAACATAAATGGAGAGACATCACTGCCGATGGCATGATCACGAACACGAATCATAATCCAAAAGGAGAGAGCAGGTATGGAGCAGATATCTACTCATCCAAAAGTTCGACATGAAGGAATTGGAACGATGCTTTATGATGCAAGGAAAAAGATAGTCAAGACATTAAACTTACGCCAAATCGTAAGTGGCGCAAGATTATTCTACTATTGTGAACCTTCAAGTAAATCGTCTCCACTAGAATTTGCTGAGAAGGTCATCAATGGGGAAATCCATGATCCAGTTCTTTCCTTTGATGTAGAAAATGGTTTTAAATTCATAGAAATATTGCCAAACTATCTTGAAGATGTACGTTCATTGAATAACGCCAGCTTTAGAGAATGGTCGAATCAGAATATCATCAAGATCGATAGCGAAAGTATATCACTCAGCAGCCCTTATCACGCCATCGATTCTGCAGCACGACAGTTCTTGCAGGGTTTGGGCTATCAAATCTTTCCAGTGGCTTAATTTTTGATATGCAGCTTTCGAAATTGCAGCATACCCCAATATTCAAAGTTATAGAATTAAACTTCGCAGTGATGTATGTCGGATGCGTCAACTATTTTACCAACATATTTTCCCCCTTCCACGTCGTCAATAATTTGAAATTTACCTCTCTTTATGTGTATAATTTTTACTCTAGTACTATTGTAGTCATCAATAAAGAGTTGACACCAAGATGCATTATTGTTGTCATCATTTGACTCCTTGCTTCTATTTTTCAGAAACAACCGGATAACATTATCCATATCTGTATTTAAGTGAATTGAAGCGTGAGTAGTTAAGTTGCTCCGTACTATTTAGGAGTGACGTTAATCTCTTGGACGGTTAAAATGCAAACGCGAAAAGGGAGAGAAGTCTATCACAGTCGTGTTTTACCAATTTTATCTCCTTAGACTTTTGGGGAGAGATCTCTCATGGTACGGTGATGTAAGGGGAGAGCATATTCCTCACGTAACGTTAATTCAAAAAGGTATCGTTATTGGTCAATGCGGTTATCCCAATGTTATTGGCTAAATTGTTATTCATGTTATGCGGGGTTGAGCTGTAGGTCGTCTTATCCTACGTTGGTATTCCAAGAGATTTGGAAGACCAACGTGTTGGACTATCGTGCGTACAACAAGGAATAGTTACTCATAGACTGGCTTCCCATCAGAAGTGTACCTCTTTACTTTTTTTCCTTCCTTTTTTTCGGAGTTAGCTCTACTTTCATTATAATTCTTACTTTTAGAATTCTCTCGTAAATAGGACAGGAATCCCCATACCGCTAACGGAACACCTACTCCGAACGCAGGGTATATGCCTTGTTCCACCGACAACTTTTTAATCCCACCTCCATAGCCAATACAAAGGATTTATGATATATAAATCTGATTAGAATGATCAGATTCGAATATGATATAATCATTCACAAATAATTGCAAGAGTTTAATACAAACTAAAAAAATATTATGTACTATGTCTCTCGTCTAAAAGGTCACAAAACATCCCGGCTAATAACTGAGGCAGATACACCGGGAAAACGTTCCAGGAGCAGACCAACAGACCGGGACACTGGAAAAAATACTCCAACATACAGTCTTGTATTGAGAAATAGTTACGATTGATAAACAACGACATATTGTCAGAAATCGACATAACTTTTAGTATGTTAAGGTTTTCATAAGTACCTGATTGTAATTTCTTGTCAGATAGACAAGATGAAATAATGAAGTAGTATCGAGATAGCTAGGTCGATTCTGGAGGCAGCTATTCCAGATGGAGTCTGACCGATTAGCATGCAGGACAAATCTAGTGTACAAATCATGCGTACAAGTGTACAAATCATGCGTACAAGTGTACAAATCATGCGTACGAGTCTCATTAAACGACCTCTATGTCACTTGGAGATCACGTCATATTGCTTGTTCCTGATTGATCGACGTTGCCTGTCAGCCTTGCGCACGTGAGCTGCTGCCACCTATCTATTGGTAACTCGTGGTAAGCTAAACACAAAGACAGCTCCTTTTCCCTTCGGATTATTTTCGCCCCATATTTTTCCACCATGTGCTTCCACGATATTCTTGGAGATGAACAGCCCTAATCCGGTACCTTTGTTTGACTTGGTAGTAAATTTTGTAAACAATCTGGGCAGAATTTCAGGGTCTATACCAGTACCAGTGTCCTTTACAATAACTCTCATAGAACCATCTTTTTCCGTTTCCTTATAGACATGGATAGTACCTGTCTTTGTGAAATTAATAGCATTACTCAACAGATTCGAAATAACTTGGGTTATCCTATTTCTGTCTGCTTTCATAAAAGTGCGACCTTCTTGCTCCTCTCCTCCTTTTCTTTTAGAATCGTGCAAAATTCTGAGGTCCTGTTTATTATCAATCTGATTTTCAATATCTTGTATTGCATCGAGGATTACATCATCTATATCGAGTGTTTCCTTATTCAGGCTTAGTGATCGACTTTCTATTCTGTTAATGTCCAAAATGTTCTCGGTAAGCGTCTTTAGTCTTTTTGCGTTCCTAATGATAACAGCTAGTAGTTCCCCTTGTTCATTGGCGTTCATCTTCCCCTGCCTGGAGCGAATTACTTCAGTCAATCCAAGTATTGGTTGTATAGGCGCCCTTAACTCATGAGCCGCCACATTGATAAAGTCTCTGTGCAATTTGTCCTCGATTTTTAGCTGTTCGTAAAGTTTGTTCACATTTTCATTCAATTCTACCTGTTTCCAAAGACTCTCGAATATCGCCACATATGATAATACAGTTGATTTGCTTCTTGAGTAAGTTGCCTCGTAGGTAGGATCTCTCTCATTATCTTTGAGTTCTACCGCTAAAGAAAATACTCTGTCAACTACCAATATTGTCATCTTGGTCTGCAATGATTCTTCAATGTATCTAAAGTCGATATTCAGTTGTTCCTTCAACTCAGGAGATGTAGCTTTTAATTGGTCATCGGGAGGAGTTAAAATTCTGATATTCAGATCTCGCTTTGTTGTTGCCAGTGTTGAAGTTTTTGTGAGTGTATCTTTTAATAATTGAATTCCTCCAATGTGTTCTGGCCGGTGAAATGCATTAGATGTAGAAAATATTATCAGGATTTCATGTCGAGCTGTTCTTACTATTTCTGAAGCAATTTTACGTATCTCACCAAGGTCCTGAATAACCTGTATAATATCTGGTTTAACTCTTCCTTTCTCAATCTCAATTTCTCTAATTTCCTCTTCCTTTGGAATTGCTCTATCCCAAAAAGGGTCTGAAATGAATTGTTCCTGTGCAAGAAATCCTTTAAATTCATTGCCATATACACTCTTGAACCTTTTAAACATATTGAGGCAATCCTGTGTATCAAACGTATAATAGGTTCCGCCAATTACTTCCTGGATCCTGGTAGATTCTCCTTGTCCTGACGCCCTCTTGCCACACAGCGAACATATAATGTGAATTTCCTTGGTATCTACATCATCCGTGTTACTGGAAGGATTCATTTCCTGCGACCATCGCTTCTTCCTATGGAGTTGCCTTTCGTTGTTCTTAACGGTTTACCTGATTGCGAGAGGTACTAGCTTGAGAAAGCTTCCCTAATAATGCGTGCTCTTGTAGTCTCTGGTGGCCGCGGGCTCGCTAATCAAACTTATCAAACACAACAAGGAATCATGCAAAGCATCATTACCGAGATTATCAGCCACTCGAGTAAATAATAGGATGGATCTGCATCATTGAATATCTTGGCGAAAAAACAACTCGAAAGCAAAGATTACGAAGCTTTTGGAGATGTCAGCTATGAATAACAACAAGTAGGTTGTCTGCGACCTGAGTAACAGGTGGTAGACCTATTCTTCACAGATCTAGCGAGGTAACAAAAGCTGTACAGAGATTGGGGCTTATGGAAACCTTATCTCCAGAGTCGTGAGGATTTCAAAAAATAACTTCTTTTTGCTTATGGTTCGTCTTCTTAATTTCATTTGAACCAGAAATTCGTCTATTTTTGTATAGTTGGACAAACTAGAGATTATTATCAATATTTTACCATTATCGGCTAAAACTGAAATAGCAGATTTTACGAAATTTAATGTTGTTTCTATACCGTTAGAATTACCATGTATTGCAGAATCCTTCCTTTCGTTATCTTCTAGTGGGAGATAAGGGGGATTGGTTACAATCAGGTCAAATTTATGCCGAAAAGCGGAAGCTGCATCGCAACAAGCTAGCATGATATCATTTGACAGATTCTCTTTGCAATATCTAAGTGATACAAAATCAATATCTGTTCCAGCAACAATCTGAAAATTTTCATGAAGAACTTGTAGTACGACCCCTGAACCGACTCCGATTTCTAACGCTGATTTCCCCGTGTAACCTTTAACAGCCTGTGCAAGGAGAAAGCTATCCTCAGATGGCAGGTACAACTTCTAACTAAAAATCAAAAAATTGGCAAATAGTAATATTCTGTTTACACAGTGAAAGCAAACTAAGAAGAAGGCCATTTGACTGATTTGGGAGATTTCTCATCTGGTGGTAGCTGTCGTGGTCTTGGTGAGCCAAAAGGAATGCAGATCAACATCGAATAGAAAACATCAAGTTATATCGAATCTGCCACCACGATCCATTTCATTTGGAGCTGTCTATTGCATCCATTATTACCTGGGTTGCACGCGAACCAAAGTTCGTCTTGCAGTAGTTCTCATTTCTCAGCTTTGAATCCAATTTATTTGATTTGATTAAGGCAGAAACTCTGTTTACCGCAGCAAGGTAATTCATGCCTGATACCCACGTAAGTACAATCACACATTTATCGCAGACGCTACTTTTTGCATTCGTCGCATATATATCACTACAAAATATACATTTGTTATATACCATCGATTTTCCAGTTCTCGGATTGTTTATGCCAAAATGAACCATGTTAAAACAATTAATGCACAAATGCTGGTTACATGTCGAGCATGTATGATATTCTTCGTTCTTGTGACATTTTTCACATGTTACCATAGAGTTAAGATCCCCTCTTCTCTTTGTAAAGATTGGCGTGCTGTATGGCTACTGCATTCCAACTTATTTTTTTCTTAAATATATCGACAGATTCCCTATAACATGCATAGTTGGAAGATAAGCTTACAAGTCCAGTTGCAAACGCACTAGGATTCCTTCTGACTGTTATTCCTAACCCTTGAGCAGAGAATTCTCTAAAGAACTCCAGATCTGTTGCTACAAACGGTAGTCCATGAGCCAAGCCATCAAACATTACTCCAGAAGCCGAGCTCACTTTATATGGCAAAATTATCGCATCGGAGGCATAGAATAAGATTGATAGATCGGATTCGCTCAGAAAATCATTCTGTAGGATAATGATATTACTATTACTACCAATTCGTAACTGTAAATCGTATTTAATATAATGATTCTCTGAGGAGCTTACTACTATAGTCCACCCTTTTGGAACTTTCATCTTTTCAAGAATATCCCAGCCTTTAGTAGCTGTTCTGAATCCTACAGCCAAAGCTATCTGTCCTTCTTGTGGTAGAGAGAATCTCGCCCTCGCTTCTTTTTTCGTTATGCGCGCAGCTGGTTCGGCGCCATGATAGATTATCTTTATATCAGCCTTATCCACTCCACCGTCAATCATCTTTGACATATAGTACGAGAAGACTATGCCTGATTGGCCATTTTTGAGCTTAATCTTATTCAAATTGTGAAAAGATCGATAGTTTAGAAGGCGCTTCCAGTAATCTCCAACTCTACAAAGCAGTAATTTAGCCGCATTTCCATTTCTTCTATTCGTCTTCGTTGGCCCCAGACTAAACCATTGCTTGACAGTATATGCAGAATGAAACGTAGTAACTATCGGAATTTTACATTTATCGTAGAAGGACTCAATATTAGTACTGGTCTTTTTTGGATTAATTGGATCTAATACTAAGCCGTATAAGCCAGGCTCATACTGCACATGTACGATGTCTGGTTGTATCTCATTAACTATACGCAGGAGTACTTCAGAATTGTGGATGTTAGTTGGAGATAGTCCAAAAAACTGTCCACCACCTTTTTCATTGCAAGCAACATAGACTTGCAAACCTATTTTTCGCAGTTCCTTTGTTAAATTAAATGTATACCGGCCTACTCCTCCTTGCATTGGAGGATATTCTGTAGAAACCATCAATATTCGAATTGGACTTGCCATCATGCCATGAAATACGTCAGATATAAGTAGATATTAATATATAGGTTTATATTTACAGTTATATTTAAATATGATAGTTCACTAATGTTTCAAGTTGAATGCCTGTTAAATATGCTGTTACCATTACTTCCATAGGTACTAGCTCATTTATAGTAATACCTAAGCCTGTAATAGACGGTTTCAATCTAAGAAAAGGACAAAGATTGGATTTGATAGTCAATGATGATGGAATTCGCATTCCACTACTGGATCAAAGAACTACTGATGGAAAAGAATTTCCCACGCCTTTAAAGAAGGAGGATATGTCAAAACATTAGGTACCGTTTCAAAATTTCCTCCATCGTTGCTTATCTAAACATCAAATGCAAATAATCAATTTTTCTTTCTATAGCAACTTATTATTCTATTGTTATGTTCAATTACCGGCAGCTGCTCTTGATACAATTTACCAACGATAAAAGAATTGTATTTTTGGCTTACTTTCTTGTGCTAATTGTATTTTTGGCTCATACCATCTCTTATTCGAATATCGCGGTAGAGGGACAACAACAAATATCATCCAAATTGAATGTAAGAATTACATACCCTCCACCACGCCAACAAATTCCGATTGGTGACAGTCTAACAATATTCGGAACATCGACATATAATACAACTAAAGATTGCACTGTTTATGCAAATTCAAATGATTTGAAGTTTCAAAAAGTTATAGCGGTAGGATCCTCCGGAAATAATAATTATTCAAGTTGGATTTTTACCTATGCTAAAAACTATCATCCCGTTACAAAAGGAATAAACAACCTAACAGCTAAAATATCTTGTAAAGATACTCCTTCCAATTTGACTGCGTATTATATTACCAACGTTACAGGAATAACAGTGAGAAACAACTTCAATACTTATAATATGAATCAACAAGGTAACAGAGGTAACAGTATATCAGAATCTACAATACATCCCCCTGCTAATATTAATAATAATATTAATAATACTAACAACTACGGGATGGCTATACCAAGTTCCAACAATGATGGACGGGTTTCCAGTTCCCCATTTTGGTTTCCAAATCTTTTTCACAATAATATAATTAATAGCAATGACAATTTGAGTTCAAAGACAATACAGTCTCTGCAGGAATCTGGGAAAGTACTAGGTATTACCATTAAAGTTGCTAAAAACCCGATTGCTTGGGGGAATGAACAAACTATCAAAATATCAATATTTGATCCAAACTCTAATCAACCAATAGCTAGTGCCATCGTAACAGGATCTATCGTTTTTCCAGGGCTAAACACAGGAATAACAAAAGATTTTACGATAGCCTCAAATAACATGGGAACTGCCTCGTATTCATGGTTAATAGCAGACAAGAATACAAAGGCTGGCGTGTATAAGCTGGTAATACACGTATCTACATCAGGCTATACCATGACCTCCGCTTTAACCAAATTTACGGTAATGCCTGTTGTGCTAAGTAACGTGAGCAATATTCAAAACAAGACCAATGGCAATCATCTAGACAAAAGTACTCCAGCAATATCTACTCTACATACAGGTTTAGCTTTATTGCGTTAGTATCACTTTTATTGTGTATAACATATTGATCTTAGTATGACGGACGTCTTTCGACTTGGAACTAGATCGTTTACAACACGGTTGACTCATTTCATAGTTGGGGCTATTATTCTCCTACTTCTCTGTTCTGCTGTTTTGACTAATCTAGCCTTTGGGCAAATATTTCCAAAAACCCCACTTTCAAAGTCTGGTAGTAACCCCAATTCCACTCTTACTCTACAGCACCAAACCAAACCAAACATGGTAAAAATTACCTCACCCACTAAGGGTCAACACGTTCCTGTCAGGAAAGATCTAGTGATTTCTGGAACATCTGCAGGTAACAGTAATCCTACCTCTATCAACTGCCAAGTTTTTGTAATCGTAAATGGGATAAAGCCATATCAACAATCAACGCCAATTGGTCCTAATGGAGCAGGTGACTATTCAAAGTGGAGTTTTTCGTTAACTCCAAAGTATACTACTATTAAAGAAGGACAGAATAAGCTAACTGCTAAGTTCTCTTGCGCAAACGGTCCTACCTCATTTCACAATAGTCTAAATGTAACCGGGGTAACTGTCACTGCTAATGCGACTACTGCTAAGAGTTAAAACGTCCAATAAATGGTTGTTTTTTTATGTACGCCAAACGTCGGGTTAACTTATTCTGAAAGGAAGAATACCTCAATCAGGATTAGATGTCTCGATACGATTAGTTCAGGAGCATGGAAAATTCTGATGTGAGGGATATTGTCACATCACGTTATCAACGATAAATGTAGTAATACACGAGAAGAATAAACATCGACTAGTAGATGAACGAAATTGTATATACTACTACCGATACAATTTCATCGCGACCAACCATCATGTTATGAGGTCAAATTTGATTAACACACCTCCTAGCTCGCTACGATCTAGTTGCTTTTAACAAGATGTTGTAAGCTAGAAGTATGTCGAATCGATATGTTTCCAACAAACACAAGAGGATACATAGGTAAAGCCGCTTAAGAATGAGCTTGGAGCAAGCAGTATGAGCAAGGGAGTAGTACGAATCAGTAGAAAAGATATAACATTTGAGAAACCAGAGCAGTTTTTCCTGATCAAAACAGATGGAAAAAATTACGAGTTATTCAGAGTATGTAATGATACCTCAGAGGTAATTTTGTTCTCTCAGATTTTTGATCTGGAACATCCGCCAGGCACTGGTTATGATTTGATAATAACAAGCCGGGAGCCGTCCAGAGTGGAAACCTATTTCAGCAAACAAGTAAAAAAAGTGAGGCAGCGTGAATGGATTAGAAAAACCAGCGTTACAGATGAGAGAGTGTAAAAATAGATTCTTTACAACGACACGAATTCGAATTGCTGATGGATGTTCTACTATTCTTTGTCATTGTCTTGTACTGTTCAGTATCACGGGCTTGCCAAAAGTATTTCCACTATCATTACTTGCTCTGAATACTGGCATAAAAGTTCCGGTTTGGTTGGCCATATAGCCACTACGTAGCATTTTTTGTCGTAGCGAAGAACGTGATGATACAACAAGGATGGCCATTGGAATGAACAAAACGATTTCTGCCTTCGCGGGCTATTATGTATTCGCATGGCCGGGGCAGGGTAACGCATAGCCAGAAGTAATTATTTTACCACCATTACAGGACATGTGGCATAATTTACAACACCTGATGCAACACTTCCAAGTAATAATTTTTTAAACCCGGATCTTCCCCTAGTTCCTAATATTATCAAATCGATATCATGGCTTTCTGCATATTCTGCTATTGTTCCATCAACAGACATCTGACTATCAATTAGTTCTGTTTTTAATTGAACGTCATTTTGTTTTGCACGTTGATTAATCTTATCAAACCATTGCTTTGATTCAAGGGCATGTTTTTCTTTCGTTTGCTTTATTGAATCTGGAAGACCTGCCAATCCATACGATGACATTGAAATATGGGATACAGTTAAAGTGGTTAGCTGAGCATTGTACATTTTTGCCATATCTATGGCGTAATCCGCCGCATCCATAGATGATTCAGACCCATCTACTGCAACCAATATTCGGGAGAACCCACGCATTGTAAAATCCAAGTTATATAGTCTTACTAGAGGAGTTTAAAAAAACTTTCTTCTGTCGGCTGCGGACTATTCATAAATCAATATCACAAAAAGATCGATAGAGTCAGTGTTCTATTCCATGGTGCGCTTGTAATCTACAGGCAGATCAACAATAATAACTTATGATGTTGCAAAATATTATGGACTTTTAATTGAATGATTATGCTATTAATAATTCGAACGATAATGCCATCCGTTTGAAATGTAGATCAGGATTACTTGCAGCAACTAATCTCTATATACAGTATACGGAGTTCAATTCGATGCAAAATCACGAGGCCAATTGGAGATATATCCTGAACCGTTCGATCATGGATAAAATGTAGTAGAAATGATTCGGCTACAAGTCCTACCTAAATTGTCTTCACTACGGGTAGGATTTCTGATGCGAGAAAATGAACAAAACTAAACAAGTAGAGCGTAGCAAATTCACAGTCACAGATCAAATGTACTGACAACAACAACACCAACAAATAAATATCTCCAAACTATGTCCAAGTTTAAATGCCATATGCAGGTTAGAGTTTTATCGTTAAAGTTAGGTTTCAAGTTATAACTTGATTATTATTAAATCGATCCTTAATAGTCTGCATGCTCTTAAACCTGATTCAAGAATAGCGGTTTATCCATTACCGGTGTGTAGGTACAACAGTTAGTTAACCGTAGGAGTTTTTCTACCCTTGGTTTTTGGATAGAATAGGATCGTAACTGGAATTCATTAGAATTTTCTTTACCTTTTCCAGTAGATCTTGATTTCGAATCGGCTTTCGGACTAATAGCTCTTCCTTCGCGACGATCGGATATATCCCCTTTTCGAACTCCTGTTGAGAGGTTTCACTCGCCGTCAGAAAGCAAGCTTTGATTCCAATATCTAGTTCTCTTATTCTTTGATAAAATACAAAACCATTCATTGTTGGCATTATTATATCTAATATTACTAGATCGTAATAGCTTGGTTTGAAGTTCGATAAGGCTAGGATAGGATCGTCATACACATCCACTTTATATCCGCTATCTTCCAAGATGAGCATAAGGAGCAAGTTAATATCGGGTTCATCGTCCACAACTAAGATTCTATTCATGCCTGTTTCCCTGTCCTAAATTCCTAGTATAGATGCCATATTTACATATTTGGGATGATTGTGGGCATTATTCCCAGATAAGGTAACATATTGCAGCGAAAGCACTGAACACTATTCTAATAATTTTTCGCATCTGAGTATCGTCGAATTAAATTTCAAACGAAGTAGAGGAATGGTCAAGCAATTCATGACGGCCATTTTATCATTAACGATAGAGAGAGGGACAGCCATGATAATAACCGTCTACGCTTAAACCAACAACAGAGCCGAAAGATGTAATAATGAAAGCATTGTGATAAATATATGAGTAAAAAAAGCATTTGTAAAAACTGTGGTGACCCTGTAGGTGATGACAGAAGTTCAGATGAGTTTTGTTCTGGTCAATGTCGAGTGGAATACGAATTGGAACATGATAGAAAATAAAATGAGGCAACTCTTCTTATCGACCAAATCTACGCCATTCATGATAAATTCTAATAATAAATTAAGTCGAAATTAGTAATCCTTTCTAATCGAAGATTAAATTCTATCGGGTCTATTTACCATTTTCGATTATTTCCCAATCAATAATTCGGACGTATAGAAACAAAATCTAAATAGTAAGATAACTGAATACTTATGACACAAAGAAATATCTGATATAGATTGAATACAATAAAAGTACTTCAAATTTGGCTAGCAATAGGGTTGATTGGAATACTGATCTACATTTATTCTTCCTCCGTTGTATCCCCTGCAAATATAGCCAGATATCGTCAATTGTGCATCGGACGGTTACACAACCAGTTACAACTAGAGATCCAACGGCAATGTACAATACTGAATACAAGTGTTCTGATTGTTATTTTTGGACCTGATACTGGAATAGGAGTAGCGCTAGTGGGATTCTACATAGCCTTAATGGCTGAAGTTAATCTAATCTTCGAAAAGAAGAACAATGGTATCCAATAACCTATTCATCAACCCAATTTCGATATACCATACACTACACACTAGGAAGACAATAGTGTATCCTCGTCATGTATCTTTTCACCCAAAAAGACGTTGAAGAGGACCATAATTTGCAGTAACTACGAATCTTCTCTCGCTTTCAGATAATTGAAGCTGATATTACTGGCTAATGGCATCGCTTAGGTCATGTCGATCTTTATTTTCAGCATTGCCATTAGATGAATGGCTTCTAATTGCCTTTTTCAAAGTCTCGGTCACAATAGGAAGTATCCTTGGGTCATTGACTTTTGGAATTACATAGTCCTCTTTCAAGTGAGTCTCTTCAACTAGTGAGGCGATTGCGTAAGAGGCAGTTACCAACATCTGTTCATCCAACCCTTTTGCTCTCGTATCTAACAAAGCTCTAAGAACTGATGGAAATACAACAGCGTTGTTAACTTGATTGGGAAAATCAGAGCGTCCGGTACAAACAATCCGTGCGCCTGCTTTAAGGGCATCAGATGGAAGAATTTCAGGATCTGGATTGGTTAGCGCGAACACGATGGCATTGCTGTGCATTGATCGTACCATGTCTTTACTTAAAAGTCCAGACTTACCAGATACTCCTATGAAAACATCAGCTTCTCTAATTACCTCGTGCAAATTTCCTACTAGTTTTCTTTGATTGGTATTGCTTGCTATTTCCTGCTTGTACGAATTGTTAGGATCAGTATTTTGAAGGTCTTCCCTTCCTTCGTATATCGCACCTTTGCTATCTGTTACAACAATATCCTTGCAGCCTGCGTCTTCTAAGATCTTGAAAATTCCATACCCCGCAGAACCTGCCCCAGATATGACCACCTTTACGTTATCGAATCTTTTTTCTACTAGTCTTAGAGAATTTATCAAGGCAGCCAAGGTAATCACAGCTGTCCCGTGCTGATCATCATGAAATAAAGGTATGGATAGTTCATCTTGAAGCCTTTTTATTATTTCAAAGACTTTGGGCGATTCTATATCTTCAATATTTATTGCTCCAAAACCCGGTTCAATCGCCTTAACGAATCTTATTATTTCCTCCTTATCGGTTGTAGAAATGCATAACGGAATTGCATTAATAACGCCCAAAACTTTGAACAGAACAGATTTTCCTTCCATGACAGGAAGTGCTCCTTCCGGACCAATGTTTCCAAGACCAAGAACCCTCGTTCCGTCACATACTATGGCTACGTTGTTCCACTTTGAAGTGTAATCATAAATCAATTCTTTATTTTTACTTATTTCTTCAGCAACATATGCAACGCCAGGAGTATATATCAAAGGCAGTGCTCCCTTTTCTTCACCAAAAGCAGTCTCAATAGAGACTCGATTATGAATTTCGATCTTTCCTCTTAACGTTTTATGAAGATTAATGGCATCCTCTTTTGTATTCAAATAATATTGGCGTACTATAGGATGCATATATCTCTATAGTATCTCCATTAAAGACCTTTTCCTAGTTTCATGGTGTGGTGTTAGCTCGAATCCAACTTTATCTTTGAACTGCATTTGCTGCGGTTCATGTCTCGTTAAGCACCTCACAGAATACGATTCGACAGGAGCTGTATGACGTGCGATACGAACCTTATCGTCATGGCGTCCAAATCACGAATCAGCATAGATCCGCCATTTCATTTTGAGCTAACTTGGGTTTTTCTAAACTTTCAATACATTCTTAATCTAAATCTAAGGATTAACCAAGAAAAATACCCGTGAAACAAATCAATTGAGAAATCCGCCTATCCGATGTACAAATTATTAATATCTTCCACTCTATAGTACTGTGTAGGATGACTGAATATGAGAGTATGCGTACGGCTGATATTGTAGCTGAAGCCTTGCTTGATTGGAAAGTTGACGTAATTTTCGGCTTGCCAGGTGATGGGATAAATGGCTTTATTGAAGCATTAAGACTCCGCCAGGACAAAATTAAATTTGTTCTCGTCAGACATGAAGAATCAGCAGCATTTATGGCTTGTGCATATGCAAAATATACTGGAAAACTTGGGGCATGCGTTGCAACTTCTGGACCAGGTGCAATACATCTTTTAAATGGGTTATATGATGCTAAGGCAGATAACACTCCCGTAATTGCTATCACAGGAACCACGTATTCTGATTTAATGAATTCAAATTACCAACAAGATGTAAACCTATTACAGCTATATTCAGATGTTGCAGTCTACAATGACATGATATGCGTTCCAGAGCAAGCAGAAATGGCAGTTGACATTGGATGTCGAACTGCACTGGCACAACGAGGAGTGAGCCACTTAACAATCCCAATCGATGTGCAAGAAAAGAAATTGAATGGTCAATTCTCCAGACATAATGTTGCTTACCACACATCAGACGTTTATGTTGCCGAAACGATTCCTAGTCCATCTTTAATCGAAAAGGCAGCTAAAATTCTTAACGGAGGAAGTAGGATTGTTATACTTGTGGGACAAGGAGCACTTGGAGCTGGAAACGAGGTACTAGCAGTTGCGGAAAAGTTATGTGCTCCAGTCGTCAAAGCACTGTTAGGTAAAGCGGCAATTCCTGATGACAATCAATATAGTCTTGGCGGTCTTGGTTTACTTGGAACCGAACCGTCCAGTGATGCTATGAGTGATGCAGATACGTTACTTATGGTTGGAACATCTTTTCCATATATCGAATATCTCCCAAAGCCAGGTCAAGCAAGAGGCATTCAGATTGATATAAAGCCTGAAAAGATTGGTCTTCGGTATCCTGTTGAAATTGGCTTAGTAGGTGATTCAAGGCTTACATTAGCAGCTTTGCTCCCGCTTCTAAATCAAAAGTATGATCTTGAATTTCTAAAGTCAAAACAACAAGGTATGAAAAATTGGCATAGGTTGATGAAAGAAACAAGTACTAGAACCGATAAGCCTATAAAACCACAGGTTATTGCAGTAGCAGTTTCTGATGAGCTAGAAGAAAATGCAATAATATCTGTAGACTGCGGCACAAACACAACATGGGCTGCTCGTTACATCTATTTGAGAAAGGGTATGAAATTTTCACTCTCGGGTACGCTGGCAACAATGGCATGTGGTTTGCCGTACGCAATCGCAGCACAGATAGCGTTTCCAGAGAGACAATCCGTAGCGTTCGTCGGTGACGGTGGACTGAACATGCTGATGGGTGAATTTGCGACTGCTGTACAATACAGTCTTCCTATCAAAGTAATTGTTATAAAAAATAACACATTAGGATTGATCCGATGGGAACAAATGGGATTCCTTGGAAATCCTGAATATGGAGTTGAGTTCAGTCCTATCGACTACGTAAAGTTTGCTGAAGCTTGTGGTGGCAAAGGATATGCTATAAGCGAGCCATCTGAAGTGAAATCTACAATGCATCAAGCCATGAAAGAGAGAAAACCAACAATAGTTGAGGCATATGTTGATCCGTTTGAACCACCGATGCCGCCAAAAGTAGAAATGGGCTTTGTGAGGAATCTGGCAGAATCATTCGCAAAAGGACAACCATATGCCGGAAGAATAGGCTTAACTTTGTTCAGAGACCAAGTACACAGCATTTTAAAGAATCTACATTCACATTCTTAACAGCATGACTTGTGACTACTTATTTAAGCTACCTCTCGTATCGTTCCACAGGTCAATAATATATTTACACTAGTCAACAATCTTACTTACCCCCCTAACTTCAGGTCCAGATAGAGACAGAATAAAATCCAACAACATAGCATTGAAGCAATATTCTATAAACAGGAACTTAAAATGTAAATCTTAATTCATATAAAAAATATATCCCATTCATAGAGCAATAATGTGTGTCATCACAATTCAGGTGTTGTCGTTTTTGACCGTTGCATCTCTTGCCGCACTACTTCTCCTAACAAACCCTGCTTATCTTCCTATCTCAGCTTTGGCTGTCGCGAGTAGTAATGTTGGCGGCGGGGCTCTCAGCGCCACTCCTATTATCCACAATAACAAAGGCACTGTCATTCAGGAAACAGTAAATACACGTAATTCGGGATTTGATATGCAGGTAAACAATTTCTATAGCTGCATTTCAAAGGTAACTCATGAGCCTGTTGAACCACTCAAAATTCAAGTAGACCACTGTTATCTGCAAGTTTTTGGCACCGG
>DAOM01000230.1:0-2359 GCA_002501855.1 Candidatus Nitrosopolaris nunavutensis | reverse complement strand
GGCAGGGACCGACAGGAGGACCAAGCAGGACGAAGCTAATGTACATATCTATATTTTAATCAGCTGAAAGAATATCTGTTGGCCTTGCAAGAAAATGCTTTATTGGAGTGCGAAGTGAGCAGGTGATATAGGACAATGCAGAAAGGATTGCGATTATTGCAGATACAGGATAGAATGGAAGAAGTAGCTCCATTAACTAGGTAAACGGAAATAGTTGAAAACCAATCACACTTAGATCCTAGAAGGCTGATTTTCATTTCGTTGGCACTTAATTTCTCAAGCCTTTTCTAATGAATTTGAATCATTAACGCTCAGGATTTGAATAAAAAAACAATGGCAACTCCGTCCTTACACTAATGACTGATAGGGTGTATCCATATTGTCAAGCGGCTCATTCTATACATTCCTCTGTTAATCTAGACATAGTGTTAGTGTTAAAACATTCGAGTATGAGTAGTGTTACACATCCGTTTAAGTACTACTGATCTATCATTCTATCTATTATTCGCCGAGCTCTTTATCAAGCTGATTTTTCAATGAGGTGAACCTACTAAATTTCTTGTCCCAGTTAGAAAAGAATCTGTGTTCGCTTAATCCAATATACAACCACATTGAAGCCAACATTATTGAAACTCCAATAAAAAACAAGAGAAAGACTCCTACGTCGGGGAACCTGAACAGAATTCTTTGAATGAAGAAAGGATGAATTACGAGGACTGCAGCAAACATTAAAGAGAGTGGGGCAAGAATGAAAGAAGATAGTATCATAACCTTAAAGACACTTCTTATTGCATTCAGATGAGATATTAGTGCATCCAGTAGCTCAACGACACTGGTCTTACTATGTTCCTTTTCTGTATCTTTTATAGAATTATCTCCATCGTTGTCCTTACCCTTTGAAGACATTACTATAGAGCATTGTGATTTTATGCCTCTTAAAGTACTTGGCTAACTATGTTACTGATCCTATAATATTTCTTTTAGGCGACAGTTGTTGGATATCGAGAACGTGGCACACCTTAAGGTTTGTGTAGGCGGATCACGTCACGTACTCAGGTATAGAATATACCATCATTTATTCATAGAGCTGATTCACTAAACGCTATGACGAATTGTTGACTCGAGTCAGGTAATCGGAGTAATTCGAAATTATAATTAGATAAGGACTTGTGTGTGTGTATATATATTCTTCTCATTTCATTATTCTTGCGGTTGTACTTGCGCTTTATTATGATACGGCCTCCTCAGCAGTTGCAATTTGAGTAAAGCTAACGCCGATCCTTCTGCTATCTTTAGGGCTCGCGGCAATATGAATGCAAACACATCAGGAACCAATAAAAGGAGTTAGTGCTTCTTTTTCTTCGTCCATATCGTTCAAACTGATATTTCTAGCAGCTACTTTGGTCTTGTCCATCTCCATTGCACATGTAGTGGTTTCAAAAAGAAGGATGTCCGATCCAAGATTGAAGAATTCAGAATTTGACCAGGGGCTGTGAAGTTCGGAAACAGATTGATGAGAATTCATCAAAATTAGCATGGTTTATTTCATGGAAAAAATCAAATGAATATATAAAAGATAGTCATGCAATGAAAGGTATTATTATCGTCCTTCTACCTGTGGACATTGGATTAAGTGATATCAGAGCACTAGAATAGGAGAAAATAGAACCAAGGATGATTGATGGATTCTTATGCTGAGTGAAGTTACGGCATAAAGTCGATACTTTATACACCAGAAGAAAATGTTGGGTATGATGCTACTAATGGAGCAAATACTTATAAGTCATTCCGTATTGCGTACTATTTGTAATAAATGTCCAACTTTCATTCAAAAATCACTACTGCTACATTAATTGCAATCGTAATTGCAGCGGTATCAACAATTCCAATTTTGACATATGCACAACAGCAGACGAATTTTAGCGCAGATCTGTCTGGCAAAAATATTGTTCCGCCGGTGGATACTAGCGCAACGGGAACAGCTAAATTCATTTTAAATCCAAACGGAACCTTGTCTTATGAAGTGGATGTTATGAATATAAACCAGGTTATTGACGCTCATGTCAACCTCAAGAACGGAACCGTATTGGCAGGATTACTAAATCTTTATGCAACAACGGGAGGAGGGAACAAGCAACAATCAGCTTATCCTACTGGACCGGTCAATGGAAAATTAGTAAGTGATGTTATCACAGCCGCTAAACTAGATGGCCCACTTTTTGGAAAAAATGTTACAGACCTAATTAATTATATGAAGAGCGGATCGGCATATGTGACTATTCGCACAACGCTGCACCAACAAGGAGAAATCCGAGGACAAATACTTCCGTCGTCAGCTGCTGGAACGAATGCTCCTACT
>DAOM01000302.1 GCA_002501855.1 Candidatus Nitrosopolaris nunavutensis | reverse complement strand
AAGAATCCAGAAAAGCAAAAAGCAGGGAGATTACGCCAATCGAAGCGCAATTCTGCTGCATCTTCTGCAGCACCAGAAGCAAAAAAGAAGATTGTAATAGATACTCAAGGACGACCCATCTCTGAAGTTTCGCCAGAGACATCCATTGTCGATGATAGCAAGATTACCGTCGAGAAATCCCAACAAAACAGATCAGAGAAACAAATCGAATCAGATTTAGAAGAGTGTTCGAGTTGCAAGGAGTTGAACGTAGAGGATCACGAGCTAAAGGAAGCTCTTCGCAAGCCAACTACTTTGTCAACAGCGGATACGACAACTAAACATTCGTATTCACCAGAAGTTTCAAATGAAGATGTGCCTGACAATTTGAATCTTGAATTTTCATTGCCTTATCTAGATGTACAACAGTATACGGCTAAAGAGTATCAGCTAGGAAAAAGTACTGTTTGGTTCAATGTTGAGGTTAATGTAAAGACCAAAAAAGTAATTTCTGCTAAAGTAGGAAGGACAACGGAATCAAGCATTAGTAACTGAGCAAAAGATGAAAATTGATAATGAATCATTGCAGAAGGCTAGGACATCGCAGACTCAGAATATTATTTCAATGACCTCTTATAACAGAAATAGCAGCTGTCTTAAAAAATATCTTTTGATCAAAGATTCTTTTACTTTCAATTTTATTTTGCCTTATAGTGTATTGCTGCGCAGTACTACTCATTATCGTGATATATCCTGCATAGTTAAATGCAAAAGTATTGACTGCATGACCAAATGCATCCATGATGATCTAACAAAAGCTTGTAGTAAATGCCTAGTCCAGACAATATTCGCTAGGACAAGTTTTTTAATAGACAACGCAAAATGAAGGAGCAAAAGTCCGCCAAATCCATCGCTGAAAAAAGTGTAAAAAACGTCCTTAACTCGTCTTTCACTTTTCCTATTCTTTCAAAAATATACGGTGGTTATAGACCATCGCAGATTGCAGAGCATTTGAAAAAATCCCCTCAATTATTGAACTACTACACAGATAGGCTATGTAGTACAGGGTTGATTAGCAAAGATAAGGAAGGAGATGGTATCGTTTGGAGGCTCACGGAAAAAGGATTATTTATCTTAAAAGAGAAGCTGAGACGGAGTGTAAATAGTAATAATACTACTATTTATGACGATCATAGTTTACCGATAAGATTGCATTCAATTGCGTTTTGCTTCAAGGTAACTGATATGTCTGAAATTGTAAACCTTAGATGGAAAAAACTAAAGAATGGTGTCTCTAAATGTACAATGAGGTATGATAAATACACAGTTGAATTAGTCAAGTCGTCTGGCCGTGAAGGAGGTGGAGGCAACTCCGTCCTACTGATTCATTTGCCGGCAGTACATACCTTCAATTCTTTTCAGACAATAATAAAGCAATACGAACTTGCACGAGGCTTTGCCATAACAACTACTGAAAGATTAAAGATGGATATATCTGAAATTGGCGAACTCGTAAAGAAGCCACATATGGCATTTGAAAATGACTTGATAGCTCTCTATCTGGCTACTTTTCAAACAGCGGAAATAACAACAAGTGATCATGAAAGAAAAGGAGACCATAACAGGGCATGGATAGATGCCAGTCAAGGATACGGTGAACTAGAAACAAATGATATCAATTATGCATACAAATATCTAATTATGCCTGAAAATATTATGCAAATACATCAAACCGTTATCAATATGACTAGAAAATCATCAGGATATGCCTTATGTAGTCATCCTACTCTGACAGATAACAACTAAGAATCGGCTGCCATAAATTACAATTTTTTGTGTAATCTTAAGAACCTATGCGTGAGTCGTAATCTATACTCTAGTCTAGCCAATTTTCGGCATCGTGAATCGACCTAGTTGGGAAAGAACACTGTATCTTGGTAACTATTTTTTAAGAATTTATCTGCGCACGGGTCAATCAAAACAGAACCAATGATGATGGGTGACAAGTGGCCGATCAAAGAGACTCTCACTTTCGTTACTTCATTTGGCACAAAACTACCAAGAACTAAAAGGCTATTTCACAAAATTACATATCATTTGCTTAAGTTTTTGTGGAAATTGATCTGTACATTTAAGAACCTCCATTTCTTCATGATATATTGTTACATGGTCTTCATGTATACAATTTGTCTTGTTATCTAGAGGACCGCAATCGTAAATACCTTGTGTCATGTATACTTGGCCAGGCTTACTATTATTTTCGGCGGCTGGATTATATGTTTCATCCAAGTTATAGTGTGTTAAATTTAGAACATAAGTAGGAGGATTCTGAGTACTTGCAGTATTCGAAACAGGCCTAACCCACATTTCCTGATAACCATTTTGATTATTCAAACATTTATCAAATGTTCCATTTTGTACATGTGCAATATCATACTGCCCACACAATCTCCAATAAACATGCAAAAGGAATTCATACCATAATCCTCTCTTAAGAGGGACTATGATCGGTAGTTTATTGCTACCTGTATGTTGATTTTGTTGAATGTTCTCATTCGCACACCATACAGTATCGCCGCCATTTCTATTCTCGGGATTTTGAAGAGACGAATCCAAAGTCTTATTTACTACAATCAGTTCCAAAGTCAAACCTTTTAGTTTCCTACAAGGCGAATATGGTTGCTGATGTACACTAAAGTTACGTAGATTAAATTGCATGGGTAGACCATCACAAACTAGTGTAAAATTATTAGGATGAGAAGGATCATGACAATCAGGACGATTATTAGAATCTCCTGTAGGTGAATGCCATTGAGTCAATATATGCCATGTATCATGAATGGCTTGATCTATTGGAATCATGGTATACCAATGATACCATACCTCATCGCCATTATTGAACCACGTTTTATGTTTAATATCATTAAGAGCCACCATAGCATGAGCTCCACCCTTTACTTGATCTGATTTCAAAGCAGTGGATTGTAGTGAATAATTACCCTCGATATGAGGTGCTTTACTTAGTTGTAGTCGACTCGGATGGGATCGGATAGGATCGGAAGTGTTCGAAATAGATTCTCCCCATCCTTAACCATTCTTATAGTTATTCTTTTCATTTTGAGTGTAGTTATCGAAGCCAAGTTTATGGCTATAGCAATCTAGAGTAAAATTCGCAGCCTTGAATTTTGATTGGTTAGGAGACAGATCATTAAAAGTAGGTAGAGATGAACAGTTAAAGGAGTGAGAATTCTGGATGGGCGTTACCGACCTTGGCTCACTATTTGTCAGAATTTCCATAGATCTAACAGAAGTAAAATTATCTGAGAATATGGTTGTAATGCCTAGTAGGAATATCAATAAAATACCAAAGAATGTGATAATAAGGGCATTTTTTACCACTATCCAATAAAAATAAAAGAATTATAAAACCTTTTTCGAAGCATAATGTAGAAAACGTCAATGCCTTGTGGAAATAGTGATACACAGAATCTCCATGCGATAATGGTGAAATGGTGCGGTCCAACACATTCCTTTCAATAATTCTCATACACCTGTCTCTTATACACATCT
>DAOM01000039.1 GCA_002501855.1 Candidatus Nitrosopolaris nunavutensis | reverse complement strand
CAGCTTGCTGTGTCTGGCTGCTATTGAGAGGCCCTTACCATTCCTCTTTGAGAGAGACTCGATTATAGGCGGTTTTGGTCTCCTACAGTGCATCCTGTACCTATCCATTTATGCAAGGGGGTCAACACTTTCGGCTCTACGGAAACGATCCAGAAATGATATGATCATTGGTGTTATTGTATCAAATTTGCACTCTATATTCATAAGTGGGTTCTTTTATCATATTAACATGTTGTTAAAATGTTGGAAAATAAAGTTGCAATAGTCACGGGAGCAAGTAGCGGTATAGGGTATGCTACTTCTTTAGCACTATCAAAAGCTGGTGTAAGAGTAGCAGTAGGAGCTAGGCGCACAGATAGACTACAAGAGCTAGAAAAGCAAATTATCAAAAATAATGGAGGAGAAATTTTTATTCAAAAACTTGATGTTACCACCAAATCGGATTGTGATTCATTCGCTGACGCTGTAGTTAGAAAATGGGGAAAAGTTGATATTCTAATTAACAACGCTGGACTAATGCCGCTAAGTTATTTCGTAAATAGGAAAGTGGAAGAATGGGAACGGATGATTGATGTAAATATCAAAGGAGTCCTATACTGCACTTCTGCAGTAATTCCACATATGTTAGATAAAAAATCAGGACATATAGTGAACGTCTCTTCGGTTGCAGGGAGAATAATATTTGCTGGAGGAAGTGTCTACTGTGCGACAAAACATGCCATTACGGCATTTAGCGAAGGATTAAGAAAGGAATTAAGCCCAAGGTATAACATACGAGTTACATGCGTGGAACCTGGAGCAGTTTCAACAGAACTATTGGAATCAATAACAGATGAATCCATGGCAGGATTTATACAAGCTTCTAAGAATATGGAAACATTAGGGTCAGACGACATAGCAAATGCGGTCTTATATGCAATACAAGCACCAAATCATGTTAATGTCAATGAGATATTAATAAGGCCCACGGCACAAGAAAGGTAATGAGCTCTCATTATCTAGCCAGTCTTGTCTGCCGAATAACTTTAGACTGATGACAGGTAGACGAATCTGAAAACTAGTATCTTCTATAATACGGTAACTGACGCTCAGACCTAGAAATTACTTTCAATGGTGGTAGTCATTATGCCCTTCAGGCTTACGGAGATGAAGCAATAGCATTGTACAAAGAAGTACACAAGTCTAGATTATTTGGCAAGGTACCGGCTACATTTTGACCCTGACGATGAAATCATTCCATTGAATCCAACTACAACTGAGGTTATGATTACCAGCTGTAGATAAGAAACTTGAGTCTGACAATTCGAGCATCGTTCAGACAACAGGCGGGTGACTGCACGGTATTTTCTGCACTTTATATCCTTCTTAGAGGCTGAATATGACACCATCCAAAACGTCCATACAAATTTAATTGTATAGAACATCACCGAAACTATTATGCAAAACTCCAAAAGTGTATTAAAGCCAAGGTTAACACAGTTTGATATTTAAGTTAGGATTGGTAGATCAAAGTATGATAAAATGCAGTATTTGTAAGGTGATTTCTAATGGGATAGAAGAATTTGAAAAACATTTAATCGGTCAACATTAGATGTTTGATGGTAACGCCAAAATAGTTCATTATATAGCATATTTGGAACAACGACTAACGGCATTAGAAGATTAAGGCTGACCTTTTAGGTAATCGATAATACAACACAAAGTAAAGCGCTTCTGTCGTTGCACTCATCCTAAAAGCCTTCACAAAAACAAGGTTTGTATGGCTTGTATAGCAACTGGACAAAAATGCCCATGTGGTCCCAAAGACAAAACAGGTGGTATATATCGTCTTGCCGATATGATGTCGGCTGACTTGTTTTTCGTTCCCGATCAAATGGTAAGTGTTGAAACATTAGATATAATGGACGACCGCCAATAATGACAAGGCAAGGCTACAGGAACGAAGACGGTGAAATCGTAGAGACTTCACATATTATCAACGCTGTATTTCAGGAACAATACAAGCACGGCTTGTTTTGCAATCAGCAATGTCAAAAGTATATGCTCCTTCTACCTATTTCTAGAGATCAGAAGGCTACTCATTGGGACTGCCTTTACTGGTATCGTTAGTGTCGCTGTCATCATACCTAGTATTATCGCTATTACTGGTAGGATTACGATTGTTTTGTTAATCATCAATATGACTGGCTGTTAAGGTACGCTGCTGTAGTCATTTCGCTATCCCACACCACAAATACTTTGTATCATTTTCAGGTAGTTGTATGGCTGTAAATACATCACTCTTGAACATTGCAGGATTTTGGGTCTTCCTTCTGAATACTCTGTAAAGCAATAATGCCGTCATATCCGCATGTTCCATTATCCGTTATTGTAGTCTGATTATACGTTGGTTTTATGGGTAAATTCACAGTCTTGTTCATATTAACATTCAATACACTAAATGCATATGCCGATGGAGCTACCATTAAAATTAACGCAAAGACGGCGATAATACCAGCTACAAAAATCAGCTTAGACATTTACTTTATCCCCTCGCTTGCAAATATGCGTGAGCTAGCTTCACAAGTGTTTGATTGCTTGCAAAAGTACCGTCCTTAATGTCTTGTATAGCTGAGTCGTCGCAGTTCATCAAATATATCTGAGGAAAGATAGTATCATATGTATCTGTCCTTTGTAGAAATATGGTATTTATACAAACTAGAAGTCCTTCTTGTTCAACAAGTTTATGTAATGTAACGTTATCGTTATGTAATTTCGCTGATTCTATAGGTATCTGAAAGTTATGGTTAAATTTGTCTAGTATTTCCAAATAGTCGTGTTATGTTATTTGTTGGTTGTGTTGTATTAGTCATTGCAAACCTTTACAAAAGTGGTTGCTTCAGCTGCCACCGCTAAAATTAAATACTTCTCACTACCTTTATACTCTGAAGGTTTTGGCCTTCTGGTGGGAAATTGAAATATTAACTATTTTGACCTACCAACCTCAAAAACTTATTGTTTTATAAGTCTTAATTCCCGACCGCAAAATTGACAATATCTTACATTATTATAATTAATCATATCTCCCTTCGTTCCCTTTACATTCATCTGTCCAGTTTCTTGTCCTTCAGTAAAAGGAGTCAAAGTACCGTCGTCATTTACCATTGCCCCCATGCTCTGGCAACAAATGTCTATTGTGTAATCCATGTAATACCAATTGCCAAATAAGATATATTAGCTTAATGATCTACCGTTTTTTCACAGACTTTTTACTATCTTTCAAAATTGCAGCGCTTGCTTCCTTAAGGCGTTTGTCAATCTCTTTATTCGCGTTAGACTCTTTAATGAATGATTCTTTGGCTTTATCAGAAGCCTTTAAACTAACCAGATTTTTATCTACATCTGAATTAAACTCCTCCCATATCTTATCTTCTCTGTCCTGTTTCTCAAATATCAATTGCATCATCTCTTAATTCCTGATTGCATCATCCCTCAATCATATAATTTAATATTTCTTACAGCGGCATTGTTCTCGGTCGTATCTATTGTACTTGTTGGTAGTATAAAGAAAAGACCGTCAGAGCCACGAATCGTTTTAAAGTAAGCACAGGGCTATTGCAGCGGATGATCGGAGAGAGCTCATATATTATACTATGACCTTCTGAAACAGTCTTTATTGTTATTCCTAATCTCCAACGAGAACGACGGGCGCCCAAAATTCATCTCCGAATGATTCTTATCTTCAGACTTTGGGCTAAATTTCTTATAGTTGTTGTAAAGCATACTTCTATCAAGTCCGATTAGAACTTGTCAATAACAACGGTAGCGACAATATCTTTCTGTCTAAATTTCTTGTAGAAAAAGATCCGTACAAGTGTCACTTCTTCCATCCTTATCCTCTTCTACGAAACCAGATAAGTTATTCCTGTATTTGCTACAGCAGCCGTTGTTACTTTTACTGAATAATCGTGAGGATTTACTTTGATATTTTGGATACCACCTTAACTTCTTTGTTTGTAGTTCTTCCATCAACCGAAGGTCTCTTTCAGATGAAATCAAAAAACTCCTCCACGTAAAGGTGATATAACATTTACGACTAATCAAGATTCTTGACATAAATTCTTCAGGTTGCATTTAGTTGTATAAATACACTCTCACGTACATAAAATACGTCTCCTTCCTGAATAGAATATCCACGCATAATTACACCATCTAATAATACAGTCATTCGTCAAAAATCAAATAAAGAATAGTTATAGACTTAGTTATGATGAAGTTATTCTAAGTTCGTATAAAGGATCTCTCTGGTATGACGAGTACATGTACATAAGTACAAGAGGAACATCGACTATATTCGTCATCATGGTAGTAGCAGCAACAACACTAATGCTCCTAACATCAAACACAATCACAGGTTCAGTATTCGCTGCAAAAACAAGTATATCCCATCACAGCGGCAAAAACAATGGCAAAACTAGCAGCACTGGTAGTGGAAACAGTAGTAGCATCAGCTCCACTGACAGCACCAATAATAATACACCATCGACAATAAGTAACGCCAATCCAAACATGGACAATCTCTTAGCATGTGAGTCGGCTGCAGGACATGGCTCTGGACAGCTCACTAAGGCCGAAGTCATGAATTGCTATTTGCAATTCTCCCGCGGTTCCGCTAGTTCACTTTCCATTATCGGGAATGCCAATAATTCACCAGGCAATGCTGGCAGTGGTAGTGGGTCAGGCTCGACTTCAACAACACATCATGCAGGATCTTCAACAACACATCATGCAGGATCTCCGACCACACACACAAATAGTCATCACCACAGCGCAACTAATCCAAGCGGCTTAACGGGTAGTACTACTTCAAGTGGCTGATTCCTGAGGACGGGTACCACATAGTAGAATTCATTTCATTTTCTTTTTCTTTTCTGAATGATTAGTTTAACTAATGATTGAAATTAGCCATAGTAGCGTCACTAGTACTAAGAGGTGAGTATTATAGAATATCGATAGATAGCCAAACGAGTAGTTGTCAAAGAATACATATCGTTGAAGAAACCTTCGCCAAATACCTAGCCCAAGATTTTTATAACGACTTCATAGGCCTCTGAAAAAAATGCTGAATGGGCGGTGATTCGATAAGCAAGAGTGAAAAATCATTTCTCTTCTGTAAACAAGTATCTAACCTTTAATATTACATGGCACTTGTACCACTAGCGTCTTGAGTTTAGCTGTGATACTCGATGCCGACTCGAATGACCTAGCTTTACCTGCCTAAATGTATAATGTTTTATCGTTTTATCCGGGATGCTTCAGGCCTAGGTAGGGTCGGCGAATCAAATTAACTAATAGACTAGGATTATCAAATATATGGTGGTTGGTGTCTTAATTTAGTAAACAACGTTTGTTATAAATCATAACTGCTGCTTACCGAAGTAAATGAACGAGTTAGGCAACTAGGAAAATTAGGCAAAATAGGAGTTGGGAATGGCGATACTATCATCCACTTCTGCTTTAGGTAATGAGCTTCGTGAAAACAGGATAGCTGCTAATTTTTGCGACTATGCTGATTCTGTAGATAAGGACGTAGCTATACAAGCAAAGATAGAATGCGTAACTAATGAGGAAGAAACAAAATATGATCTGGAGCAATTGAGATTTAAACGTAAGATAGGATATTGCAAGAGCAAAGTTTCGCATATGTACCAGAATAAGGGAACAGTCACTTTTTACATTGAGGTCACCAAGACTCATGTTAAGATTGGACGTAAAAAATAAACGGGGATGTGCTCATCAATGTACTAAATGCGGGATATTGTATAACTGTAAAGATACTGATAGATGTGCAGCGTCCTTTTTGCATGGTAGATGCTCCATTTGCGATGCATATTTACTAAAAAGTTAACATAGATCTAGCCGGGTTTAAGGTCTCAGTTTGAGTATTCTGTGAGTGCCACAGAGACCCACCTTATTGTAGCTTGTAGCACAATAGAT
>DAOM01000317.1:3450-3659 GCA_002501855.1 Candidatus Nitrosopolaris nunavutensis | reverse complement strand
GATAGCGGTACTAATTCTGATATCTTTGTTATGAGTGGTCGGAAATCTATGCTATCATGTCTAGTCGGAGCACGTCTGATTTTAATTGTACAGATTATCTGTTGAAGTACGTCAGCTGCTAATGATAGTTTAATGTATTTTCTTCTTAGTTTTACTCTTTCTGTGTAGTACTGAGAAGCGTGGGTTGCTTTGAATCCAGACGAATCTAT
>DAOM01000317.1:2265-3114 GCA_002501855.1 Candidatus Nitrosopolaris nunavutensis | reverse complement strand
AGTAGAGTTCCACTGATTCTTTCCGTGAATTTCTGAAGAGTAGTGAAATGTGGCACATGTGATAACTGGAGAAATGTTCTAAGGTAATACGCTTCAACTAGCCATTCCGAAAACATACGATAACTCTTTCCTTCGTACTGGCGTATCACTAATAATACCATATGCTGCCAGACTGTGAATATGTGATTGCTCTTTCTGCATAGAAATAACGGTATTCTCGCATTTCTTAAAACACGCAGCATGGTATTTGCTAATCTGACATACCTTGACTCTCTCAATAGGTATATTGTATTATGGTCTTACAAAGCTTTGACGGGATTATCAGAAAAAAGGCTGGTTTCTACAAAGCCAGAGGGATCAACTCGCTGCAGAGAATACTATATAGTGGATCAATGAAATCTTCTAACACTAATTATTAAGGTGCGGATTTCCGATATTACTAATAATATTGATTTGTCCACGATAGCATTGTTACTATCTTCTTAAAGCTTCTAGTGGAGATAGACGCGACGCTTTCCAAGCAGGATAGACTCCTGCTACTAGGCTTATAAATAGTGAGAGAAGCCAGACATAAAGAAGGTCATTTGGAAGAAAGATAGGGCTAATATGAGGAGATGCTGCTCCAGGTGGTCCTCCCCCTGAAGCACCGAAACCAGATGTTAATAGATATGCAACACCAGTACCAGTAAATATTCCCAGAGTTGATCCGATAAGACCAATGAGTACGGCCTCACTCAAAAACATAGATAGGATAAACCAGGGTTTTGCACCTATCGCTTTCATAGTTCCAATTTCCTTTATTCTTTCATTTACAGACGTGTAAAGAGTCGTAACAATTCCAATAGCACC
>DAOM01000317.1:0-1951 GCA_002501855.1 Candidatus Nitrosopolaris nunavutensis | reverse complement strand
AGCAATGCAATGAACGCAATCTCCAAGGTAAATGAGCTACTTCCACTCTGAGCGTGCGCCTGTGCTTGCATGATTGCTTTAGGAGTGATGACTCCAATGTTGTTACTACCGTATAGACTAGTAATTTCTTGTTGTACAGCATTAACATAAGTACCAGAAAGTGCAAGTACAACCATTTCGTCATATTTTCCTGACTTTTTGAATAAAGAGTTGACTTTGTCACCTACTGATGTAACTGAGTTCCTGTTAAGAAATCCTGTTGAACACTGCCTAGGCTAAAGAATCGGTCTAAATCTATGCAAAATGCATTTATATTTGCAAAAGAACGCAGCATAATGTCTACCAAAAAATTCACTGATTTGGATCTCGCCAAGGGGGCTTCTAACTACATGTATTATGCTAATATTCCAACGTTCTTGAAATGCCAACATGATGTTCCACAAAATGCTGATATTGGAATAGTAGGTGTTCCGTATAGCGGGGGTAATTGGGTAGAAAGGACACAATATCTTGCACCCAGAGCAGTAAGAGATTTTTCGATGGGTTTTCATAGAAGCCATCGTGCATTCAAAATTAACCCTTTTGAACTATGTAGAATTTGTGATCTTGGTGACGCTAATATAAGTAACGTCCTTGATCCAAATAAGGCTGTAATTGACATATAAAAGTTTTACGAAGTGATAGATCAGTCAGGAACCGTACCTGTTTCTATAGGAGGAGATCATTCTATAACCTTACCAATTCTTCGTGCAATAGCCGGAGTCAATTCTCGTCATAAGGGTCCAGTTGGCGTGATTCACTTAGATGCTCATGTTGACGCATATGGACCAGTGGCAGGTATTAAGGAGCATTGTGGATCGATGTTTATGCTCGCATTAGAAGAGGGTCTAATAGATGCGACTAGGACAATCCAGATAGGTATTAGAGGAGCAATGGGAGATTTGCGTCAAGACGATTGGGCACATGATGCAGGATATCGTATAATCGAGATTGACGAATTCAATGATATCGGAGTAGACTCGGTGATTGCAGAGACACGTCGCATAGCAGGTGATGGTAAACCAACCTATATCAGTTGGGATTTAGATGTTCTAGATCCTGCATATGCTCCTGCAGTTGCAGATCCTGAAACTGGCGGAATTTCAATTAACGAAGCCCTTAGATTTATACGCGGACTTCGTGGTATCAACATTATAGGTGCAGATATTGTTTGTTTCACTCCTCATCTTGATACTACAAGAATCACTGCATTGAATGCATCATCTGTACTACATGAGATAGTAACTATAATAGCAGATCGGATTTCCAAGAATAATCCCAAAAAATAGTCCCTGCTACTAAAAGAATGGAAGATTATTGCTTGAAAAAGAATCTGACTGCTGCTCTTCAGCATATTCACTGATTGTAATTCAAAGAAGTGTAGACCAAACTTCGGAGTGACTTGGTGGAGATGGAATTTTGTCTACACACTTAGCCCCTTGGGACAACTACAGCCTATTCCTTGTGGCCTGCCACAAGGTGGACAATTTCCTTCGATGTCCAGGTAATAATGTTCACAGGTAGGACACAGTTTAGTAGTCATGTGTATTATCCATGATCATAAATATAAAAGATTTTTGTAACCTACTCCCTGTTATGATAATTAAACGGGGTACAAGATAAGGATCCTCCTGGTAAATCAGGTATTCTTGGCACGACTAATGTCTCCCTTGTTTTGATCTTATGTCACGTCGGGGTACCTATGGTGTAAACCGTCTGTTAGGGTATTTCTCAGACCGTCTGTTTCTTTGAGCCGGCCAAACTTTTTGGGCCAACAATTGGGTAAGAAGACCAGAACCGCAACGTGCATCCATGACGATCTCATTTCAGTTCGACTAGTAGAGAGTGAATTGCAAAACTTAAAGCCTAGTGGCAAAAGAAATAGTCGAGTGTAATCAAAAATTCAATTTCT
>DAOM01000337.1:3102-13715 GCA_002501855.1 Candidatus Nitrosopolaris nunavutensis | reverse complement strand
GTGTGTAAGTACAACACCTAGTCCTAGGTTATCTATGATAAAAATTTGGCCTTTCGTCATGAAATATGGAGGGTAGCTCAGGTTAATGACTTCGTTTCTTTAGGTGCAGCTTTAGGTTCTTGCAGAATTTTGTTATTATCATTAGTTTTTTATCGAGATTCTGTCTTCTTGAGGTTACTACTACTTGGCTTTTGAGTATTATCAAAACTACTTTCTATATCAGACCTTTTTATCATTGCTACATCTGGTTTGGATATCAGATCAGAGGTCCAATCTCCCATAACTTTTAATTTCTTCTTTATTTGTTGGAAGGTCACCTAAATAGTATGTCCGCCAAAGCCACCATGCTGCAAATCCATGTAATTTGAATCGGAGTATCGTTGCAACACCTGTTCTTTTTCCAATTTCCGCCATCATTCCTTTTGTTTTATAATCAAATTTAGTCTTCCTATTCTCTCTTTCACCTTTAATAGAAGAAATTATATTTTTTGCAAACTTACCTAGTGGTTCAGCTATTTGTTCGACCTGTAATTCCTGTAATTCAGGTACTTTTAGCTTAGAGTCTGGACAACAACTAGATCGGATAGTTTCTGCAGACAGATTCTTTTTTAACATAATATTTGGATAAAGCGAAACAAAGTCAAATTCAGCTACCTGTTCATGTACTCCTATTTCAGGTTCAAAGATAAATCCAGCTCTATCTGCGACAAGAAGATCCTCAAAGGTCTTAAGGTGTTCGGCTAACGCTGGCTTCCAAGGTATTAAAATCTCTTTTTGTGTGGTATAATAAAACTGCAAACTACTCAAACACTTTCCATCGAAGCTCTAGCTGCTGTACGAAGTGGCATCCTGCAAATTCTAGCTATTTCATATAAACCTTGTAAACCTGCCTCATTACAAACAAATGAATTAGATTTGTCTAGGTGTATTCTACCAAGTAATTTTATAGTAGCTGGTTTGAAGTGTATCCGTCCATATGAAAAATAAGAGATACCTTTCGTGGTAGGTTTCTTCAAAGGTATGGCTGGGTCTCTGCCAAGAATCAGGTTAGTACCATTCTGCTCAGCTCTATGAATCAAATAAGGAAAAGTGAATGAATCGCCATCTTCTGTGAATATAAAATCTGGATCAATCCTCTTTGTTATCTCCGTTACAAATTCATCGATCATGTTGGCTTCTGATTCACTCTGAATTTGAATAATAGTGGCTTGGGAGTCTTGTTCTTCTTGTTTAATTAAAATCGATTCGATTTTATCAGTGTGTTTAGGTATCATTCTTTCTTTAGATTTAATTTCAGATGAACGGTTTTTAAAATCTGGCACTTTGTAGTCCGTTGACCAGACATTATCTTTGATGTTCCAACTTGAACAATAACAACAGTTATTATTGTTGAGTTTATAAAATGCAAGCGGAAAAATATCGTGTTCGTAGAAGTAAGATTGCACTGGCGGTAAATTAACATTGTATAGTCTAAACTTTCCAATCCCATCACCATCAAGTGTTCTTTCAATATCTCTTGCTAACATTAATGCTTTTGTAGAGTCCGACAATGTTAATTTCAGAACTTCAGACTTAGTATCATCTGTAATTCTTTCATATCAAGATACGAATTCGTGGTCTTTAATTAACCAACCAATATTATTATTATTTTCACTTTGCAACTATTACTGATAAGATTGACTTCAGATCTGACTTGTTATCCGCTGCAACATAAATTGAATTACTCCAACTGTCTTCTAATCTGTTAGTATTACCATTCTTTTGCTTTACCCAAAAAACCATTTTATCGCGTAGTGAATATGCATCAAACAACCACCACTCAACCAATTGGTTAAATACATCCTTCCGGTCGTCCACGACAATTTGATAATAGATACATTTCAGGGAGGTACGGTAAAGTACGGTATCTAATAAACCATACTAAAGATATACTTTATACTGTCCAATTGAAGCATTGCTGCGAGACCGCATACGTAAGGCCGAGCGTCTTGCCATATAAGTAACACAAGAACTTTTAGATGCCAAGATAAACACTGAATTAGTGTTTAGGTGAATTTCCGCATTGTGCACATTAAAATGATGAGACAAACTAAGACAAAAGATCGAGCAAATTCGAACCTTCCAAGCATTAAAGTTAGCCCTAACAGAGAGGCATTGAACTATTACTACCTTTGGTCCAATTCGTGTAATAATAGTAATAACCTTGATAAGAAATGTACCACATATATCAAAATCAAATAAATAAACAACAATTAATCGATCTTTATTGTTTATTACGAAATCTAACGCATACATATTGATATACAACTACAAAGCATTCACAAATGGTGTGGCGCATAAGATCGAGGATTACATTCAAAGTGAGGTCAAAAAATATGGCACGTTATGCTTTCCACTTATAGATTCTGAAAATTCTGCTGGGGCAGCTTCAATTGCAAAAAAGGTTGAAGGAATGGGAGCTTCAGCTGTTTTAGTAGGCGGATCTTCGGCAATCGATCAACTTGAACTGACGGAAATAGTTTCGAGTATCAAACTACAAATTAACATTCCTGTGATATTGTTTCCTGGCAATGTTACCGGAGTATCGCCCAGAGCTGATGCAATTCTATTTAGCACTCTACTTAACTCAGAAGATCCCTATTTCATTACAGAAGCCCAGGCGTTGGGAGCTCTATCTGTCAAAAAGTATAACATCGAACCGTTGCCAACTGGTTACCTTATTATCGGGGAGGGTACCACTGCATGGTTCATAGGCCGGGCACGCGGAATTCCTTTCAGCAAATATAGAATTGCTGTCATGTATTCGCTGGCAGCTCAGTATCTAGGTATGAGATTTTTGTACCTCGAGGCCGGTTCAGGCGCTATGCAGAGTATCTCGCCCCAAATGGTATCTGCTGTGAGAAAACACTACGAAGGAATACTTATAGTTGGAGGTGGAATTCGTGCTCCTGATACAGCAAAGGAAATAGCTAAAGCTGGTGCAGATGTTATTGTAATCAGTACGATGATTGAGCAAGATGGAAGCTGGGAAGATAAACTCTCTACAATTATCAAGCAGATAAGAAGATGACCACAAAACATGATATAACAATGATCGATGAGGCTGAGCTCCGTCTAAAAGATGTGCGTATACCAGCTTATTATTTAAATTACCAACACAATATTTTGAAAAATGTACAAAAGAATTTTGAACTTGCTGCGAAGGCACGGAAACTGGGATTAGATGTTTCAGACGGAGTAGAGCCAAAAATTGCGTACGATCTAGCTGATAGAGTTGCAAAAATGCATAATATTGATATTGCAGATCGATTGCGTGTTTTACTCTCGTGGTCAACCAAAGAGAAGGCAGCACTTACAATTGCCGAAGAGATAGCTTTGGCAGAATATGGCAATGGTGACTTACGTACGAGAATGGACAATGCTGTACGTGTTAGTCTAGCTATAGTTACCGAAGGTATGACAATTGCTCCTTTACAAGGAATTGCTGATGTGCAACTAAAGAGTAACAATGACGGAAGCCAATACCTGTCCATATCGTTTGCCGGGCCTATCAGGTCTGCTGGAGGAACTGAGGCCGCATTTACAATGCTAATAGCAGATCACGTAAGAAAAATTACTGGCTTAGAAAAATATGCTGCAAATTCATACGATGACGAGACAGGAAGATTTGTCGAAGAACTCAGAATTTATGAGCGTGAAGTTGGAAATTTCCAGTTTAAGGTTTTAGATGAAGATGTAGTTAAATGTATAACCAACTTACCGGTGGAGCTCGATGGGATAGATACTGATCCGGTAGAGGTTTTGGGTCATAGAGGGATGAAGAGAATCCATACCGACAGGGTACGAGGCGGTGCGCTGAGGGTAATGAATGACGGTCTGATCGGTCGCAGCAGAAAGTTACTCAAAATGGTTGAGACATTAAAACTAGATGGCTGGAATTGGCTCAAGGAACTGCAAGGAGCTATTCAAACAGGCAATGATGATGCGGCTAATCACAGAATGTCTGAAGTGATTACCGGTAGGCCAGTGCTTTCAATGAGTAAGAAAATCGGTGGCTTCCGGTTAAGGTACGGTCGATGCTACAATACTGGTTTGGCAACTATCGGAATTCATCCTGTTGTGCCCATATTATTAAATCATGCCATTGTTGTGGGTACACAAATCAAAATAGATGTACCCGGAAAGGCATCCAGTATAGCACTTGTAGACACCATTGAGCCTCCAGTTGTTAGGCTTGATAATGGTAATGTCATACAGGTATCAACAGTGGAACAGGCTGCACGGATCCGACCTAACATCGACAAAATACTCTACATGGGCGATATTCTAATAAGTTATGGCGATTTTCTTGAAAATAATGCTCAGCTGCTCCCAGCGAGTTATGTGGAAGAAGTTTGGTCATTACAGTTACAGGCAAAATTGCTGGCATTGCAAACCTCGGACTCCATCCTAACTGGAGAAAAATTAAGCAAAAGACTAATCCAATTATCAAAAGAGCCTTTCTCAACAGTACCTACAGTTGAAGAGGCATTTGAAATCAGCAGAAGGTTTAACATTCCACTTCATCCGAGATATTCGTTCTATTGGGATTGTGTCAGCATCGATGAAGTTTTATTACTGAGAGAAAAATATTTTCAGTATCAACAAAATGCTAAGCTAACTGATAACAGTAGTTCTTCTTATTCTTCTCCTTCTCCTCCCGCTTTACAATTCCTCAATGATAATCCAAAGTTAAAAGATATCTTGGAAAAACTTGGTATAATCCATTCAGTAAAAAATGAGGGTAAAATTATTGAGATCGATAACCTAGATCATGCGTATACGCTAACCAAGTTACTGATCCCTACTTCTGCTGAGAGAAACGCTGCGTTTCCGTCATCATCACCGGTTGGTTATGATGCCGATTGCTTTCTTGAAGCTAAGGATACATTAGAATTTATTTCAAAGACATCCGGAGTTGAAATCAGAGCAAAATTTGCCTCTTCAATCGCAGTTAGAGTAGGACGCCCCGAAAAGGCTGCTGAACGTAAAATGAAACCTCCTGTTCACGTATTGTTTCCTATTGGTATCAAAGGAGGCGCAACACGCGATATTTTAAGAGCAGCAAAGGATGAATCTTTTTATGCTGAAATTGCAAATAGATTTTGTAACAATTGCAAACTGCCTTCAATTGGAACACGCTGTCGTAACTGTTATGCTCTTACTCCCATACGAAATCTATGTGTAGTTTGTAGGGAGGAAATTACAGATGGCATTAATAACAATCGGTGCTATAGGTGTGGTAAGGATGGCAAGACTTACTCTCCTGTCAACTATTCACTAAAAACAGCTGTTGAAGAGGCGCAAAGAAAACTTGGCATTATAGCAGGAGAACCACTAAAAGGTGTTAAGGGTCTTATGAGTAAGCACAAAGCTGCCGAGCTATTAGAAAAAGGAATACTGAGGCAAAAATTTGATCTCTATAGTTTCAAGGACGGGACTATTAGATTTGATGCAACGAACGAACCTCTGACCCACTTTAAACCTGAGTGGACTATAAGTAGTATACAAAAATTAAAGGAATTGGGTTATACAAGAGATTATCTTGGTAGAGAGATAGTATCGGCTGATCAATTGGTCGAACTGCTGATGCAAGACGTGGTACTACCTTTGGATTGCGCTAAACATTTGCTCAATGTAGCCAACTTTATTGATGAAGAACTTGTAAAATTATACGGGCTTGAGCCATTCTATAACTCATTCTCTGTAGAAGACCTGTTAGGGCACCTAATAGTTGGATTGGCACCACATACATCTGTTGGTATTATAGGAAGAATTATAGGTTTTACCAATTCCCAGGTCTGTTTGGCCCATCCTGTATGGCACTCTGCAAAACGCAGGGATTGTGATGGTGATGCAGACTCTATAATGCTATTAGCTGATGCGTTCCTAAACTTTTCATATGATTTTTTGCCGGATAAAATTGGTGGACTCATGGATGCCCCACTACTTATTCAACCGATTGTATTACCAAATGAGGTACAAAGACAAGCTCATAATATTGATGTTGCCTCAGTTTATCCGCTTGAATTTTACGAAGCAACTTTGAAACAAGCTAAGGCTGGAGACGTTGTAAACAAGATAGAAATTATTAAAAACAGGCTCGGAAATGAAGACCAATTTTTTGGTTATGGATTTACCCATTCGACAAGTCTGCTAACGACCAGCATACAACGCAGTGCATATTCTAGACTTAATTCCATGGATGAGAAATTGGAAATGCAGCTCGCTACTGCAAAACTAATCAATGCTGTCGATCCTGATGAGGTAGCATCAATGGTGCTGACGACACATATTTTGCCAGACATTATGGGCAATATGCGATCCTACTCATCACAATCCTTTCGGTGTAGCAATTGTGGAGAAAAATATCGCAGAATGCCACTTATGGGCAGGTGTATGGAATGTGAACATGAGCTTTTGCAAACAGTCACTAGAGGTTCGGTTGAAAAATATGCCGATATTGCAATAAATATGTGTGCTCAGTTCAGAGTTAATGATTACTTACGTGGCAGAGTTGAATCTCTAATGACGGAATTAAAATTGATCTTCAGGGAACGAAAGAAAGAGCAGTTTACTCTGACTGAATTTATGGATTAACTTTGGTCCGAGATAATATTTTAAATAGTGACGTATAATTTTGAGAGTTGCATCTGACTAATTCTGTAACTTTGAATTTTGTATTTTTTATTTAGTGCATACAATGGGTTCATGCATTTCAATTTAAGATGACTTACAGTATGCCGCCATTTTTGTATAATTAGAATTATTGGTAAAGAAATAAAAGAATTGGATTTATAAGATAAGAGAAGTTATGGAATTGCTTCTGCCAGTCCTCCTGCCCCTCCTGCTGCTCCTATTGGTTGCAACCCCTTCTCGCTCAATACTTGATTCAGAATGGTTAGATCGTATATCCCTGACAGGTCTGGTCTTGGTTTTCCCTTTGCCAAGAATCCAATATCGTAAGCATTATTGGCTCCCTGGAAGAGTGATAACTTTAGTGGATCATATGTGAATTGTATTCTTGACCAAGCTTGCTTCAACTCATTTTCATTTATGGTTTTACCTGTTAATTTTTGAAATTCAGTATTAAATGTCTTTATTGCCGCGTCTGTATGATTATTTATCCATACGGTCTCGTTAATATGTGCTGTAAGTAGTTTCTTGACTACATCAGGATTTTGTTGCAAGTAGTTTGTTCTGGCCACTATATTGGCTGTTACAAACTTACCATCTGGTGGCCACAAGGTTGTTTCATCTACCAATATTCTTCCTCCAGCTTCATTAACTAATCTCGCACCCCAAGGTTCCGGTACCCATGCACCATCTATCTGTTTCTTTAAAAATAATGTAAGAATAATTGGATTATCAACAGGTGTCACAGTTACATTTCCTCCATTGTCCTTCGTTTTGTATCCATTATCTTGCAAATATTTTCGAAGAGAAATATCCTGCGTGTTTCCGAGTTGAGGTGAAGCAAATACTTTATTTGCAAAATCCTTAGGAGATTTAATTCCGGAATCATTTCTGACTACAAAAACAGCACCACCACTTGCCGCACCTGAAATTATTCTGAGATCCGTTCCTTGAGATGCTACATAGCCATTTACTGCTGGGCCAGGGCCAACGTACGTGACGTCTATTCTATTTGCTAGAAGAGCTTGAATAGCTGATGACCCTGCGTTGAATATGTATGGCTGTACTTGTATACTGCTTCCAAGTTCCTTTTGGAATTCTCCACTCCCAAACCCGATTACTGCTTGAGCATGGTTTATGTTAGGAAAATATCCTATTCTCAAAACCTTCGTTGCGCTTTGAGCATGTACAAATCCTGTAACCGGTGTGTGCACCATAACTGCAGCAAGTATTATTACAAGGGCACCTATCGTTAGTTTTTTTACTATTTTTTTATCCATAGTTTCTGGAGATTATTTTACATGAATATTATTCATCCTATTTTATATGCAAGTTTCAAGATGCAAACTTAAGATTATGCGTGTTCAGTAGGCATAGCTCTTTTAAAATACGCGAAAATTGCATCTTGTAGGTTGATGTGGCGCATTCAAAGTTAGTTATTATTTGCCTTAAGCACGGAAAATAACAATCATTAGCTTCAACCAGAAGGAACCTGTCTAAAAGACTATGAAGTAGCGGCAACGTGTGCCAAGTGGGATCGACGTGCATGGGAGCGTACAACTAATGTAGAGGAATGTTATCTTCTAAAGAGAGAGTTTCTATCTATTTTATTTTAGCCTCATATACTATGTTGAACGGTGTCTGCGTAGCCCTCCTAAAGTGTTTGAAACCTCCATCCTTTACTACCTTCAAAATAGCGTCCTCCCCTGCCTGAGCACCCATCGCTGGCCCATGATATGCTAACGAAGCAGGCACACATACCATAGTTGATGCAGCATAAAATACCCTACTTGCTGGATGTTTTAGATTGTCCTCTAGTTTATCATTGGCAAAAGGTTCAACTATCATTAATGTCCCATTCGGTTTAAGACTGTTTAGAGCATGAGCAGCGGCACCAATAGGATCGCCCATATCATGCAAGCAATCAAAGAATGCGACCAAATCATAGTCATTACCAGGGAAATCAGTAGACTTGGCAACTTCAAATGCTACTCTATCTGCTACTCCTTCTTCATTAGCTTTTTTGCGCGCCCATTCGATAGAAGGTACATGATAATCAAAGCCAACGAATTTACAATTAGGATAGGCCTTGGCCATCAATATGGTAGAAGCACCATGACCACAACCAACATCCGCTACTTTTGCACCTCCTTGTTTAAATTTCTCTTCCACTTTTCCGTTTTCAAGTGCAGGAATCCATGAACTTACCAAGTTGGAGACATAACTGGGTCTAAAGAAACGTTCTGTGCCTTCGAACAGCCCTGAATCATGTTCGCCCCAATCAACACCAATTCCTGTTTTAAACGCATTTGTTATTTTTGGTTCATCCTTATGTAACGACATGGTGATTTGAAAAGCACCTAGAGCATACACTGGACTTTTTTCGTCTGCTAAAGCTAGTGCGTGTTCTGGAGGAAGGGTGTATTCTGATGTATTGGAATTATACGTAATATATCCACTTGCTGCCTGATTTGCCAACCATTCTCTTACATATCTTTCAGAAGTATTAGTTTTCTTGGCAAGCTGAGTAGAAGTAAATGGTTGTCCTGCTGTTCCCATAGCTTTGTATAAACCAAGTTTTTCTCCCATGTACACCAGAATTGTGCTCCAAGACGCCCCGATATCCGATACAATTTTTCCCATAAACTCATTTAGCTTTGATTGATCAATTATGGTTGATGTCATTGTATTATTCTCGCTATTTCTCCGCGTATTATAGGCTTTTCTCATCTACTGATCCTGTAAAATTGCCCGCGATGAGGATTGTTTTATTAGTTACTCCCTTATTGGACTCCCTTAAAGGGAGTAACAATCTTTTAGATATTACTCTAAGACTTGATCATTCCCATGAACTTTCTAATTCGCCGTTTGAGTTCGTCTAGATACGTAATGTCAAAGTCGATTGAATAATAAAATAGATGTTTCAAAGGAGTGCCTTGTACGTCACGACTACTATGCGACTATCTTTGCATATCCTTATGATGCGGGTTCGGACAATATTACTCCCTTACTGGACTCTCAAAGTGAGGAATTCTTATAGTTTCATACTATTACTGAGAGATTGGCTATAAACATGAGAGAGAATCACAACTAAAACAATAACTAGACCTATTAGTTCTAACTATAGCAATTAGTATTTTAGCCGCTGGTTTTGTTAGTGCTAGTAATTTAGCATACGCCTTTCTAAAAATACTTTTACCGACTAAAGCTCAAAAAATAGTGGCTGGTAGCATTGTCAACATAACGGGCACATCCACAGCAACCAACGCTACTAGCCAATGTGTGGTTTGTGTTATTATAAATGGAATTCATCCATACCAGAAAGCTATACCTACATGTAACGGTAGTATTGATGGAACTAGAGACTATAGGTTATGGAAAGTTACGGACAATCCAAGTTACGTTACATTAAACCAGGACTAACTTAGATAACAGCTAAGTATTCCTGTTTTCCTAAGTCTGCTCTGAGCAATAATAAGCAGCCTACCTTTGTAAGATATCATAGTATTAATGTAACAGGAATATGAGGTTAGGAGATCAATATTAGGATACCATAAGAAAGAACTGGTTAGCCAGTAAGTAGATTTTACGGCGGCGGCATTAGTAGAATTATTAAGACGGCAGTCGTTATAATGGTAGCTCAAAATGTCATTTATACCTGCTCAGATCTCTTTTGATTAAATAAAGCACCAATAAGCCATGAATCGCTGCAGTAGTGTAAGGATATGTCTACACTATTAGGCTATTTTTCTCACATTTGTTACATTTTTTTGGTGTCAACTACCTCATGAAACGGTTTCACCCTATTTCTAAAAAGCGTAACCTTTTTCTATCATTTTGTATGTTTTCTTAAGCTTATAATACTCCAACAGGTCATCTCTCCATAGAAGCACTATATACTCCTTCACTTGGGAAAAGATAGAAATGCCTCATACGTT
>DAOM01000337.1:0-2810 GCA_002501855.1 Candidatus Nitrosopolaris nunavutensis | reverse complement strand
TTAATTATTTAAGAAGACCGTTCATTCTATTAGGAGACCTCAAAATAAGTGTAATTATTTCTGTTCTATCTCTGTACTTCATATGTAATATTATAGGCACGTGCCATATTTTCTAATAGTCATTTCCTCGAGTAATTATTTTCCATTTGTGACAAGAGTTATACAGGCTAACGCGCATCTACAAAAAATGGGGTATCAAAGAAAAGCAGATTGTATTCGCTCCGTCAAATTTGCCTAATCTCCTCGTCAATCTTCTTCCAGAATTTAGTTGTTACAATTATGATATTCATTTAGACTAATAGACTAATAGCACAAATCCCATGGAAGCATTTACATACTAAATAAAGACAGATTAAAGTGAAGTTTTATAGATTATTCAAAGGGGATTAGTAACAAGTACTGAACAAGTCAGGTCCATATACGCTTCTAAACTTCTTGAACATTAGTACACAATCATTACTATCGAAGGTATAACTTGTACCGCCTATTGTTTCTATGATAGCTTCTTTCTGTAAAGCTTCACTTATTACTCTTTTACCACACAAAGCACATTTAGTATGTGATTTCTCCTTTATTGTCCATCACAGTACTATATTGAACTCTTTTCTATATAAGACTGTGCTCTAAGAAATCACAACCACGTTCTTTAGAATATATTCATTTTGATCTTCTGGAACATTAACTTTCCCGAAAATTGTAATTTTGATATAATGTTACCTCTCATCGGTAATTTGTTGTTCAAATATCATAACCCGTATGGAACCGAACCGTTACTAATCTATGCCCCCACTCTCCCCAAAAACTTAGCTTAGCGTCATCGTCAATACTAAAAAATACGTCATTGTTAGGGTGACAGCTACGATTACGAATCAGCCAAAATCACGGTAAATACCCCTACTCTGTCTCATTTTTTGGGAAATGATTTCATTTAAACCAAGTCCTTATCATTTCCGTTTATTCTTTGCAATGGTATATCCTAACCATGCCATCCTTAGGCCGTTCCATTTTGATCAATAGTATAACCCGACTTCAGGGTTGTAGATTGACTACTACGGCTAGTGGATTTATCATCTCTATTTTTCTTGTTTCTGTACCTATACCTTCCTTTCACTTCTGCCCTATTGTTATTCTATTAATTACTCATTCCAACTTTTATCTTGAGGCTAGTTCATCTGTGATAGATGAAAAGTTTTGTATACGGACCTTGGTATTGCTTTTCCGAAGTAGTCGTCTTCTATATGTTACATTTTCTATTCAGAGGATCCAGGATCTACGAACTCTTGACGTATTCTTCTGAAGTATTCTTCTTGTTCTTTTCTTGGATCTGGTTCACGTTCGATTCTAAAAGGATCTTCCGCTACTTCTTGTAATTCATAGTCATCTAGTTCTTTCTGGGTTTGTGCACAACTATTACTATCTGGCCAGTAATTTTCGGAACCTGATTCTTCGAGCATCTTTCGACCTAACAGACCAAATTGTGGGAACTCTGACACAGATTTTTTCAATTCCCGCTGGAATTTCCTTATACCTTTTGCATAATATTCCATATTCTTCGTATCCTCGTCTGACTTTGCTATCTTGAATCCTTTCCAACATTTCCGCAGGCCACCCCATGTTTCTGTATCGTAGAACCCGGAATTAAGTAAAACTCCATCTCTTCTCGCTAACTGCTTGTTCAGGCTTAAAAAATTATGATGGATAATCGAATCCAAAGTGTTATGCTTTGATTTGTTCTTTCTATTTTTCATGGATAACCACCGTGACCATGTTTAGTTGTGTCTACACTGGTCTACAATTGATTATGCTCTTCATCTTTATAAGATCTAGCATTAACACCTGATTCACCATTGTATTTCCTCTGCAAAGTTTTAAAAAGAATGGAACTTTATGCGGCACCATATAGGCACACTTCGGACAAGAAATTTTCTTTGTTATTAGATCTTATGATAGCACCCAAAACTAGGTGGGTGCCAAAGAAATACGGGCGATAGACGGTGATTGCTTCTAACTAGATCTTGAATTGAAGGCAGACTTGACTTCTCCTTATCCGGTAGCTAAATGATGTTTAAAGGAATCCGAGAGTAGCAAACTATCTTCCTCCTTGTGTGAATATAAAAACAATAAGAAAAACTGCGAAATAGAGATATCTAGTTCTGTCCATAGCATCATCTAATGCTGCAACATTAACTCTTTGCCCTCGAACTCTCCATTTTTGATCGGAAATCTATAAACTTAGCTTCGTTTAACTTTATTTTCCAAACAGAAATCTTCAATATTGTTCCTGCATGTTCAGATTGCAATTCAAGAAAGTCAGATAGACTTCCTACACAAGAAATTTTCAATGAGGTTAAACAAAGAAATAAACAATTAGCTTTAAGACAAGACTATACAGAAGATTGGTACCAGAAGTTATATGATTCTTGCGTAACAGCCTACCATGGAAACAAGCTATATTTTGCCACCGCTTAGAGCTAAATAAGAAATATGTTTGACACTCAGTAGCGGATATGATTCAATGGTAAGAAATTTTGCAGAAGGTTTACTTACATAGTCCTGGAGTGTTGCAGCAGGGTTAGACAACCCATTGGCAGAAGTAGAATACAAAGGAGGACAAAGTAATGTAATCCTTACAACACAGGGTGAAAGTACATTGAAAACATTTGGACAATAATATTGTCATTATTGATGCTGCACAATTTATATTCTATCTCAAAAGCAATAAAATAAAGTAATAAGAAAATGGATGCGTATTTAGAAGAAGAACTTTACGATCTTCTTACTCACTGCGCACAAAATCCTGATGCCTCAGA
>DAOM01000280.1:11356-11670 GCA_002501855.1 Candidatus Nitrosopolaris nunavutensis | reverse complement strand
TCCGTATCCCTTTATGCGATTGGGATGAAATGTAGGTTGAATTAATCGCCTTTGACGATCGTGGTATTCTCCCTCACTAGTCACTAATCCCTCGCCTAAAAGACGCTTGGATACTTGTAGTCCTCTACTCTTTATAAAATTTTTATAATTTCTAATTAATACATCTTCAATGTAATGGGGATTATTCAATAGATAGATATGTTGTCTTCCAAATTTAAAATGGCAGATATCTCCATAGGTACGTGCAATATCCACCAAGGTCTTGATAGGGTCATGCATAAATCCACGCAATAATTTGTTAGGTAAAATTGAGT
>DAOM01000280.1:5422-11053 GCA_002501855.1 Candidatus Nitrosopolaris nunavutensis | reverse complement strand
TAATTTGTTAGGTAAAATTGAGTGAGGTCCAGGTGGATATCCTATTGAAGAGGCGATTGTCATAAGTTTCTTTCACCTGTTTACTTCGGCTAGAATATAAAGATGCATTATAACAAACTCAGAAAGTGTCCCTTCTGCTCTGATTAATGAGTGTTATTAAGATCCTTGTTTGTAACTGCAATAATTTCGACTTAACGGACCAAATTGTAGGAATTCTGATACAGAGGTTTTCTATTCCCGCTGGACATAATTTGAATTTCCAATCTTAAGCCGAGCCCATCACCCTAATTCACCGCTCTATGACCCACTTTCATCAGCCAATAATCTTGACCCGAATTTTCTCTGGTCATCTGTGTTTATACTCTAATTCGTCGTACCTATAGAGGGGTTTTATCTATCGAGCCTTCCTAGGCAGGTACCGCTACTCAAGCGGTTTCACGTATTATTGTGAGAACTAGATTAATTATTCACCAGCTTCTTGAAGGAACCGTCTTTAGCTGTAATGATTCCTGTTTCTACCAGTGGTCTTTCTCCCAATGCTTTTTCTATTGCCTTATTACTCAACTGTATGGCTTGCTCCATACTCATGTCTACGCTATACTCTCTCTGCATCACGTCGAGTGCAATATCTGAATACTGACCGATTGCAAAGCCTGCTCCTCTGAAGAATGTCCCACTTGGATCTACTTGATATAGCTGAACTCCAGTTTGATCTATTCCCGCGATTATTATTGAGGCCGCTTGTGGTCTAACGGCATAGATAGTATAGTTGTGCAAGTATGAGCTGAGATGTTTTGCAAGTGTATTTACATCGATGGGGCTTTCATAGGTGAGTCTATGTTTTTGTGCTGCTAATTGTATCTCATCAATTAGTTGCAATATGTCACCAATATATCCTGAGCCTGTCGCGCCTATATGTCCGTCAATTGTAAATATTTTTTCAGCAGGTTCTACTAAGGGCTTGGTTGGCTTTATGTGGCTAGAGATCAAGGCAAAGACTGGAGTTTTAATTCCGATTGTAGTTGAACCTCTGCTTACTGCCTCTAACGCACTATCTACTAATACTAATCTACCCTCAGGACCATAATAGTAAGGATATCTAGCAGTAGCACCACTTTCTGCCATTTCTAATGACTCACCCCCTTCTTCTCCTCTTTGACCATTAACAAGTTTGGAATCACTAGTACGTCTATACCGTTTCCTGATCCAGGGTCTCGTTCCATTGCTGCTGCTACAGCTTTAGTGGCAATTTGTTTTGCTTGTTCATTAGTTATGTCCTTAGTGTAAACGCTTTCGAGAACACCATATGCTATTGGAGAACCAGAACCCGAAGATGCAAAGTCTTCATCGGTTATTGCACCGCTCATATCTGCTGCCAATATATGCCCACCTTCTTGGTCTACGCCTGCCATCAATAATTCTACGAAATATGGCTGATAGTTCTTAAGACCAGAATACGCTAGATTTGCTATTAGCCTCGCAGATTCCTTCACTGTGAGTGGGAAGCCTCTTCTAAGTTCCATTAGTCTTCTCTCAGCTTTTGCAACCTTAATCATATATTCAGCATCAGATAACTGCCCAGCTATTGCTACTGCTAAAGTATCATCTATTTTTGTTATTTTTTGTGTTATCTTTGAACCTATAAAGAAGCCTTTACTTGCTCGTCTATCTGAGCCGAGTACAACGCCTTCCTTTGTTTTGATACCAACTATTGTTGTCATTCTTTGATAGTATATAGAAGGATGGGGCATTAATTGACTAGCATTTATCGAGGTTAGTCACGTCAAGTAGTATAAACATACTACCACATTTAGATCCTGTTACTCCCAAATATCAAACTGGCTCATATGACTACGCGTAAAGCTTCGTGATATTACTCAGATCTGCTATTTCTCTAACAAACAAATCAAAAAATAACAACTATGTTATTTTTGCAAATTGATAAACGAAAAATCACCCCTGGAGGTAATTTTTCATTAGTTAAGTAAGTCGTAACCTGCGAATACAAATAGAATAAAAATAATAATAAGACTCATGGTCGCGCCTGAAGTTGTATTGGAACTTCAAAGCGTCTTCCATATCTGTTTACAGTCATTGTTAGCTTGTCCTTTAGTGTCTTCTTTCTCACATTTAGTGAAATTTCCGTGGTATCATCTATTCTCTTGCCGTCCACTGCTTCGATTATATCTCCCTTTCTCAATCCTGCATCATCAGCTGGGCTGTGTGATTCTACCTGTGCTATTAACACACCTTCTGTGGCTGGCAATCTATAATATTGAGCTAATTGTCGTGTTATTTTTACGTATGAGATTCCAATCCATGGTCTATTGATTACTCTTCCATTTTGTATTAGTTCTGTCATTACTGATTTAGCAATGTTGGTTGGTACTGCAAATCCAATACCGTGTGCATATGGCATTTTTGCTGTGTTAATTGCTATAACCTCGCCTTTTGTATTGATAAGAGGTCCACCAGAGTTACCTGGATTTATTGCTGCATCAGTTTGAATTAATTCTAGTACCCCTTTTTCAAATTGGATCTTTCTGTTTAATGAGCTTACAATTCCAGCAGTTACAGTTGGCCCTCCAGTTAAAGCAAATGGATTACCAATGGCAATCACTATTTGACCTATCTTCAAATCATCAGAATTTCCCAATGCAGCGAATGGAAGTGTTTCTGTTGAATCTAATTTTACTACTGCCAAATCTGTTGTCTCGTCAGTTCCTATCACTTTTCCATCGAAGATGCTTCCATCAGTGAGTGTAATTTTCAGTTTCTGAGCTTCGTCAACAACATGATTATTGGTAAGTACGTGGCATCTCTCGTCGATTATTACACCCGAGCCAACACCTTCAACCGGAAATACTCGAAATAGTTGATCATGTACTGTTCTTACACTCGCAATATTTACAACACTTCTACTTACCTTTTGAACTGCATTAACAATTAGATCTTCATTAACTGGTATCATATATTATATTATTACTTCCTCTTTCGCTTGACTTTAATTGCAGTTAGTTGGATCCAGATGATTCTCGAGGAGTAATTGTGATCTCACTCTTTTTCTCACCTCTTATTATGGCAAGCTTTACTGATTTTCCGATGACATCTTGATTTAAGAGTTGTCTTCTTAGGTCATGAATGTTCGCTATAGGCTGATCGTCGAATCCTATGATAATATCTCCTAGTAATAGCCCTGCTTTCTTTGCAGGAGTGTCATTTTCCACCGAAAGAACCATGAGGCCTTCTTCTTGACTTGGCTTTAGTTGAGCTCCTACCTCTCTAGGAAGAGAAATTTCATCTGTGACCACACCAAGGTATGCTATCTTAATAGCTCCATACTTCGCAAGTTGGTCGGTGATATTTCTTACTTTACTTGCTCTAATTGCAATACCGCGAGACGAAACATATGCTGCGTTTAATCCTATCATCTTTCCTTCTACGTCAACTAAAGGACCGCCTGAATATCCTGGGTTGAGACGTGCATCAGTGATAACTATATTATTCGTTATTCCTCCCCACCGCCCTCCTCCAAGTGAGCTTCTTTCGCTTGTGATTATTCCTTCCGTAATGCTGGGATATTCTCCATAGGGATTAGCAAGAGCGAGAACAAACTGCCCTGCTTTCAGATTTTCAGAATCACCAATCTCTATTGGATTTAGGGAAATGCTATCATTCTTACCATTGGCTTGAATTTTCAGGAGTGCGATATCAGAATATGGATCATTTCCTATAACCTTGGCTGGAAAGGACTTACCATTGCTGAGACTAACTTCAAGTTCGTCTAGTTTTCTGACTATATGACTGCAAGTCACTATGAGGCCATCTGAAGTCCAAACAACTCCTGAACCATGTCCTCTAGTCTTTGAACGTACACTTACTACGGATTGTGATACCTTATCGGCTACATTCTCTATTGCCTCAGAAAATGACACTAGTGCGTTTTTGGTATGCGGAATCCTATTTTCGTTCATATTTTTTATTGATCACAATGTATATGGTTAGATACGCTATTTGTTGACTAAGAATGAACAAACCTAGTCACATGTGACGATCCCAATTCTATCTTGTAATTACAGAATATCTCGGATTTATCAACCGCATCAGCATGACAGCCAAGCACATAGCTTGATGTTGGTTGATGATGGTGGTTACAGAAAGAAGTAACAGCATCCGAACTATACGGATGTTGTAGATGAACTATGGAATTTCAGGCATAGGATGAAACTTTAGCCATTTCTCTTCCATATACTTCTTGGAATTCTCTGGGCTTTGCATCTTTGAAAACATCCTTACTACAATACTTCATAGAGTACGCAGCCATCATATCCATAATAGGTTGCAACGCTAAACCTTTTACAGTAGGCTGGTATTCTACTCTGACAGGCTTTTCACTGGAATAAACCTCTAATACAAATACTAAGAATAGTGTTGTTTCTAAGAATAGTTCAATACCGTACCTAAACACATTAGAAGAACAACTAGGTCATTACCCAACTGCTAGCTCTTCACGTGTCGAGAATCTGCTACTAATAGTACATTTCCTATATGACCATTTTGGAATATGACAATGAACCATATGGACTCAAAGTTCAATATCCATATGATTGGATTATCAGAATTAATAGTAATTACTCATTGCCATCCACCTTTAGTTTTGCCCATCCACAAGTTATTTGCTCCTTTTATCTACCTAATAGATGGACTTCCATTTTTCTTATGTATGGGTTAATAGCAATTTATCGAAGCAGTTTAAGCAATATGCTTTTACTTTACAACAGTATTTCAACAAATCATTACAATCGAAGAAAAATTCATCGGCATTTCCTGATTTTAAACTCATTGAAGCAACAGCCAAAAATAATAATTTCAGTCTTGCAGGAGTTCCGACATATGAAATTATTTGGACGTACAAGCATCCGACATATGGAATGAGAAAACTAATAGAATTTGGTACAGCAGCACACAGAAGCAAAGGTTACTTCATAGATTATCCCGCATATAGAAAAATTTTCGTAGTATTTGCCAATAGTTCAAAGTAGGAAAGACTCCTTTAAAATATCGATAAATAACACGGGGTTCAATAAAACCAACAACAATTAGATGAGGAAGTAACGCCGCCAGTTAATGAAAGTCGAATAGCGTGGTTAGTTGGGTTATGTCGAATGTATTAATTTGAACTCATAATGGAGTACTAATTTTGGATGCATGAATCTTTGTTGATTATGTAGTGGTAGGTGACTTTAAACAAACATTCAGTTCAAGCCTCCGATATATTGACGTGCATACACGAGATTTTCTATGTCTATGTGTCTTAAATCGTATACTCCTGGAGCTGCAGCATTCTCCAAAACAGGCTCGTATGACGTATTTCATTCACTGAGGAGATAATCTGAATTCAAAAACTTTGATCCTTACCATCATTACATTAATCTTGCAATTGGTTGATAATCCAGTTATGATTGACGAAATTGGCAAGGATGGCAGGGATCATAAGCATGGCGTAGTGCAAAGTTTCTGGCCAGTATGTGTTCACAGCATCAACATTAAAGAAGAAGGCACTTGTTTTTCAAGGAGGAGGCGCACTCGGAGCATATGATACAGGAGTCTTTCAAGCATTATATGAAAAAA
>DAOM01000280.1:0-5286 GCA_002501855.1 Candidatus Nitrosopolaris nunavutensis | reverse complement strand
GTATGTGTTCACAGCATCAACATTAAAGAAGAAGATAAAAGATGAACTGTTTGTTATGTCTCACAATAAAGTTCCTAAAAAGCAAAGAGCACTTGTTTTTCAAGGAGGAGGCGCACTCGGAGCATATGATACAGGAGTCTTTCAAGCATTATATGAAAAAATAGGTCGAAAAGAAGGATTCGACAAATTATTTGATATTGTTGCTGGAACTTCCAGTGGTGCAATGAACGGGGCGATATTTTTTGCCATCGTGCCGCTTACCTTTTTATAACTATCTCTTTATACTAACTTATTATAGAATGCTTGATTCTATCGAGAACAACGCTACCGCGGTACCTGCAAATAATTGAGAGATTTTCCTTCTTCTGTTATGTGACGATGGTTATTTGTTGTGATAAATAGATATTTTTCATATACTCGAAGCGCTATCTTTAATTGATGCTTTATTCTGATAAATCTATTAGAGTAAAGATATAGCAATATTCCTCCCAAATCAAATATTTTATGTTATCAATTGCTCTCAGGATGAAGATAAATCACACAATTTTGAGTCTGACAATGGTTGTCATAGCATCTATGTTAATCATTGCATTAGGGGAGCATACATATTTAGCGAAAGCACAAATTCATATAAAAAAGAGCACTACTAGCTGTGTTGGAGATACATGTCATACAGTCGTGTGTATCAACAGTAATTGCCACGCATCATTTGCTAACGCCACTACCAGTAGCAAAATAGTACAAAACTCATCTATCCCATAACTGCACACACGTGCCGCTGGATATAACGACGGCTCCTGCCGCAATGGACGACTTAGTGGTGTGCAATGCGGTGGACCCATTCAGAACCATCTGGACATAATTCATAGGAGTACGTTCTAGGGTATCATTTGGCTTATGGCGGCTGGAATAGAATGACGGCGGTACATATGAAATAGATGTACATATATCTCGCCGCGATGATTGAGCGTATCACGGTCAGCTTGATACCCGCAGTAGCAGTAGCGACTATAGCTAGCTAATAACGTGCACTTTTACAGCCTTCAACATCGCAACTTCATTGTTTTGCGCTCCTAGCATCAGCACATATTCTCCTGGCTTTAGATTTGTTGCTGATGTGAAGATGAACGACACTTGTTTAATAGCATGAGCATCTGGTATCGAGAAGGACCCTTGGCTGAAGATGCCGGTGGAATTTCCGAGGTCACCACCTGGAGTAAATGTGCCTGATGCGACCATTTCAACAGTTGAGTTGGAGTGATTCTGAGACAGTCTTGTTGTTGTCGTTGCTGAAACATTAACTTTAATCTCTACAGCCTGACCTCTTTTAATAGTCAGCTCTTGAGGATATACTGAAACAGAGAATGGTAGCTGTCTGTAATTGGTTGCTGTTAGGCTCCCTATCTTATTTTCTGACCATTCTGTAAACCATGTCTGGCCATTCTGTCCTCTTGAGAACTGTAGGGTGTTGGCTATACCGCATGTTTGACTGTTAGGAGGACAGTTACCCCACAATCTAGCCTGTGTAGGAATCCAATATTCGTACAAGGTATTATTTGAAGGCTCGAACTTGGCTATCTTGTTTCCCTCATGCTCATTAAACCAAAGCGATCCATCGCTACCAGCAGACCCTTTTTCTATCCAGTAAGGCAGACTATAAGCACCTTGTGGAATACTATTAACGTCACTTACACCATAAATCTGTGGCGAAACTCTAGACGTTGCGTAGGTTGCGGTCTTGCCGTTGGAGGCGTTTAACATGAAAAATAGACTCGTAGCATGATCGGTGACCCAAGGATTACCGTTCTCGTCTACTGCAACTCCTACTGGAGAGTTTAATCCTGACGGCAAATTGAAAGTATCAAAAGTTTTTGAGGTTATATTATATCGCAGAATTTCGCCCTTACTAGGGAAAGATAACATTGAAATCCAGACGACGTTCCGTTTATTGTCGACTGCGATAGAACCGGTACTGATTAGATCAGGAGATATACCCTTGAATCCATCTGTAGGTATTGGAATCTTATTTATTCCATTTGAGGTACCATTCTTCATCTGGGTAGTGTTTCCGAACCAGAGTACAGGCATACGTATGCCCACAAAATATACATTTCCTTTTAAATCAAAATCAACAGATACAGGATAAGTTGTACCAAAGACTTTAGACATCTCAGGAACTTTATACAATTCAAAGCCCCCAACAGACTTACTATACCTCCAAATTGCGTTTTGTTTCTCGTCTGTAAACCAAATGTTTCCACTCTTATCCTCCCTAACAGACCATACCTGAGAATTGTCAGTAGGAATGTTGCGTACGTTCCACACAGGAATGGTGAGTTCTTTATCAAATTTGTGAGTGGCAAGATCGTAGCTACCGAGCGTTCCATGTTTCGTAGATATGTACCATACCTTTGCAAGTTGATCGTCAACCAAGACACCTAGGGGCATTTCGCATGTAGCTGGGAGTTTGTACTCTGTTATGTAATTAGTAGAATGCGGAATAGAATTTAACCCACAGAATAGCTTTTGATATTGTTCAACTGCTGCAGCTCTTGAATTTGCGATAAGTTGGGCAGTAGACTGCAAGTTTGGATTGTTGCTGCTGATAACATTATTATTACTAATATTATTATTTGGAGGTCTAATAAAAACAACGTAAGCAGTTACAACGACAACAATAATTCCAATTACCCCGTAAGCTATAATATTTTTATTTTTCAATAATCTGGCCTCCCCTTATATTTTCTACTGATTAGAGCTTCAGTTTCCAACGATGTTTATTACTTTATGTTATATCATTGTTTCTCATTGACAGGTTCTAAGAAGTCGAAGAGGTCATGAAATCACATGAACAACTATCGACATTATATTCTTCTTAGTTTTCGAGATTGCATTTGAGGACGTCAATAGTGAAGTAAAATCCTAACGAGGCAGAATCAACAGACCGATCAGTTTTGATTCTTGGAAAAACATTCGATTCAAAAATTTCTAATACTCTCTCTCATACGATAAAAAGTATTCACGGTAGGAATGGTAACCGAGCTCTTCAGCAGCAGAGGATATGACTCTAGGAACTATAGACTGTATCTCAGCAGGATCTCTAATTGTATCAATAAATTCTCTCTTTAAATCTTCTTTAACATCTTTGATCCTCTGTCTGCGGGAATTGCTTCTGCCAGAGTATCAAAGAATAATTGTTGCTGTTCTACGAATTATTTGGTATTAGCAAATATGATTGGATATACCGTTCGTTTCATCTGAACTTGCGGCTGCATAGTACCATTTTTCATCCACAAGGCCAAGTATAGTACCTTTTAGTTCAATACGTCAAGAAAAAATAACTCTGAATTAGAAAATGAACTAAAGGAGATATACCGCTGCTTAGTGCAAATTATAGGCGTGCATGAGACCTTCCATTTTACAATGTATAAAAGAAATACTCATAGCCACAGATATAATTAATCAGCTTGATCAATCCAAATTTAGCAAGAAGATTGCCTGACTGATAAATGAATTATCAAGTTAGTTAGAAATTACTACCAAATTTAAATAGATTCAATCCTGTCACATAATTATGAATAATGGCGGAGAACAATTTTAGTAACAGGTGCAACTGGTACTGTTGGAAGCGAAGTAGTAAAGCAGCTAACACCTTTAGTTCAAAGTGTTAGAGCAGCCGTTCATTCGCAATATAAAGCTGATAAATTTAAGGTTGACAAAGCAGTTGAAATAGTTAACATCGATTACAATAGACAAGAAACTATTGTTGGTGCTCTATACAATGTTGATAAACTCTTCTTGGTGACACTACCTACGCCTAACATGACACAAGTTTCTTCTAATTTGGTAAAAGAAGCAAAGAAAATGGTGTCGGATATGTAGTGAAGTTATCTGTCATGGGAGCCGATGCTGAACCTGGAATTATAATTGGACGATTACATAGACAAGAAGAAAAAATCATAGAGGAATCTGGAATACCGTATACCTTCCTACGCCCGACTGCATTTATACAAAACTTCCTAAATATTTTTGGCCAGACAATAAAAAATCAAAATACTTTTTACCTGCCTGCAGGAGATGGAAAGGTTAGTTTCGTCGATGTTAGAGATATCGCAGCTGTTGCTGTGAACGTACTAACTAAAAATAGAAGTCAGCATGAGAATAAAGCATACGATATCACTGGCCGGGAGACATTATCATTTAGTCAAGCAGCCGAAATCCTTTCTAAGGAGATTGGTAAAAGAGTATCATATATAGACATACCAGAAGAAGATGCTCGCAGGGGAATGAAAGAGATGGGTATGGAAAATTGGTTTATTGATGCTATGATGGAGTTCAACAATATTATTAGAGCTGGTCATGGACCGCAAATGACTACTGTAGTTGAACAGATTACAGGACGAAAACCAATATTATTTGGTCAGTTCGCAAAAGATCATGCTGAAGCCCTTAGATAAGAAAGACCAATCAGTCATCAAATGTTGTTGTTTTCTTTTGGATTCGTCATTAGGAATAAACAGAGAGAGACATTATAGTTTCATTATTGTCATCCTAGATATAAACAGAAGGAAATTTATTAGTTAGCAAATTCAGAAAGTATCTCGTAGTATAACGTTTCACACACCCTGGGCTCCATGAGCGGGATGTTATGAAGTAATTACTTGTTATTGACAAGCATGTCGACAGATCATTACTATCTTACTTTTTAAAGTGTTGAATAGATGTGAAGATAAGTATATCGCAACAATAGTTCACTTTGAAATTCCGTCTGACAATATTGAAAGATCAAAGAAGTTCTATCATGAACTTTTTGGATGGAAGATAGACAAGTGGTCTGGAAGTGATTCTACTATGGAATATTGGATGATAACTACTACAGACGACAAGGGAAACGAAGCATTACGTGGAGGGATGATGAAAAGACAAAACCCACAACACGGTATCACCAATTTCATAGGCGTAGACTCAATAGACGATTATTCATCCAAGGTACAGCAAGTCGGTTTAGCGACTGACTGCGGCTGGAGGAACGATGTAGAACAAAATTACATTGCCAAACGATATGTTTAAATGTAGCGCGGAACAATATATTGTACTAGTATGACTAGTACAACAATTCATAATAAGACAGATAAAGTGGGCATTACCTCCCCCTGAATCGATCTTACAAAAAATATAAAAAGCGCGAGGCGATATCCCAAGAAGTACATTCATTCGAAAGGTAGCCGAACAATATATCCGAAGAAAGGCCGTGGTTAACGTATTACAATTCAAAGCAATGACTGG
>DAOM01000250.1 GCA_002501855.1 Candidatus Nitrosopolaris nunavutensis | reverse complement strand
GTCGGCCTTCATTTTTATTTTGGCTCACTCATCTAAGACCGAAATTATTATTAGAACTTTTTGCTGCGCGTCGGGAGCCACTTGCCTAAATAGGTTAGAATCGCCATTAGCATAGAACATTGCTAGAGCACAAAACACTAGAAGAATTGAAGAGGCTAGGAAAACAACAATTAGAAATAAAATTGGATATGTTGGAAATACTACTTTCCCTTCCAACAATAGACAAGAAGGAATTTGAGAATTGGTATAGATCACATCCATATTATAAAGGAATATCAGAAGTAGTCGACATTGTCAGAAGAGGAGCGGAAGAGCCAAATGGACAGGCTAAAAAGGAACGCAATCATGGCAAGCGAGCCACGTGAAGGGATTACCGCAGTAGAGGCATTAGAAGAATTTGGTGAAGAGGCCGTTTCGAGACTCATGGCAATCAGCTCTAGTCTTGCCGATACACATGTCAAACAAGCAGCAAATTCTGCGATTGCAAAGATAAAGCGAGGTTCTATCTAAGCCGTTTTATTTCGCTTTTATCCTTGTCATAGAAGCGTTACGTTTATAGCTAATCTGACACATGGATTTCAGTGTGCACTGGTGGGTTTAAATATCCAATTGTAAGCATTAATCCTTCGTTTGGATTATTATCAGGTACTGACTCAAATAGGCAATCAAACCCTGAAATTGTTCTCGCAGCCGATGGCTGCACTGGTAACGGGTATACTGGGCGCTCTGATAATGCGTTTTTTATTGATCCGTATGTAGACAAACGTAACGAAAGAAGAGACAGGACGAGAACGCATCATAATAACGTTTTAAAAGTCTTTCAAAATTGGCGCATAATACAACTTCGTCGCGTTGCAACCATAGACGGTCTTTACAAGACTTGCATTCCACTATATTTCGATGTGGTAAGCTCCTTACACTGGTATGATAAATACAATGAAGGCATTGTACATCTGCCAAATTATCCGGGGCCGTATGATATTGTTTTGAATATTATAAGTCTAGAAAATGAACATAATCGCACAACATCTCAATTCATGGCTGAAAGGGAAAAAGGGATTAAAAAAGCAATTTCTGATAACGAGAACATATCAATTAAAGAATGGAAGACTTCAGATGACACATACCCGTGGTATAAATTGGCAAAAATTTTTGAACATCTTCAAGGCGAATCCTATCAGCATATGGAGCTTAGAATTGAACCGTATACGGATTATGGGGGAAAGCACTATTATAAGCTATTTAGAAACCCAGCCGACTTCATTGCGGTTGCAGAAGAGATAAATCTGCAAAATCTGAGGGATCTGATTGATTCAGTAGCAAAAACCACGGTTAGTAGACTAAGAGAAATCACGGAAAATATTGATAAGATGCAAAATTTCCTTAATGGTTTTAGTGAAGGCATAGACAATATATTACATCAAGTATCAACGCGTGGATTAAAAGGACGATGCCATGAAGAACAAGAATTACGTGTTCCTGCGATACTCAGGGGTCGGGTCATGCGATTTTTCCGACGTCGACTATTACGAAATCCTCCTGTTTGAGCTGCCCCTGTTTTTATTTTGTTCTAGTCCAACAGCTCTCCTTGCCGTCTCCAAACCACTTAAAATCCTGAATCCTTAGAATATCATTAATTTCGCGCCATGTTTTCTTGTCGATCCATTCTTTCGGTTTGATTTTCACACTTGCATTTTCATGTATAACATCAATTTTGTTTGCGCGAATTCCCAAAGCGGTGACAAACATTTCTGGTTTCTTTTTCAAAGCTGCTTGCCGCATCAAATCTTCGACTCTGTTTTCTCCTAAATTCAAATTGATGCCAGCGACTTCAGCGGGCGTTTGTCCTTTTAGCGCCTGATGTGGCCTTATGAAATTGTAATGAATCCTCATAGCGTCTAACAATTCCTGCGCTGCATCTGCATTATCCAAACCGCGCATCACGGTTTCTCTATCACGCATTGTTCCGTTCAATCGTTCGACTTTAGAATTCAATCCTTGATGTCCGATGCTAATGCTTCTGACATTTTGAATCCTTGGGGTTTTCAATGTGAACAATTCTTTTTGATAGGCTTCATCATATACTCGCAATCCGTCATGGACGAATGCTTTTGGTAAAGGCGCGCGTTGTTTCATTTCTTTTAGTAATGCTACACCCGCTTGAATGTCGCGCCTTTGGCTGAGCCTAGAGCATATCCAGAACCGCGTTGTCGAATCCATCAGATTCCATAGCCATGAATAGTGGTTATCAAAGAATTTGTGGGTGTGATTCTCTTCGTTGTCATTCATCGTCTGTTCGTTATTTTCTTTTCTAACATGTAGTAACATTTCGTCAACGTGGTAAACGCCCCCCGTTTTTGGAACAAGGCCGTCAACATACGGTTGTACTAGTCGGGTAAATTTCATAATCCATCTACAGATGCTTGAATCATCGATAGAGAAATTGTAGAGCTGTTTTAGATGCTCTGCTGTTTTTCTTGTTGATACGCCTTTGAAATACAAATCAATTGCTGCGGTTATAATTTTCGCAGAAGCCTTACAATTTTCAAAAGCGGGATTTACAATGAAACGGTAATCACAGTCTTTGCACAGATACCGTTGAATGTCGCCGCTGTCCTTGTTATGTCTGATTCCAAATTTCTTGTAATTCGGGCTACCACATTTTTGGTAGATGATTTCTCCTAGCTTACTTTCTGTAGCGGGTATATTTGCAAATGTATCGAAATAGATTTTCTTGCGTAATAATTTGCTAAATTTGACGGCATGAACGTGTTTGCATTCAAAATGTCTGAACGTAAAATCAGGACAATCACATGTCCACCCGCTTGAATAATCCTTGGCAACGGTATACCACTTATCATTGTTTGATTGTGATTTGACCTTGTAAGCGAGCTTGTTTAGCCTCTGAATACTTACGTCTGGATTGTTTCGTCTACCGATTGTATTTGCTATCGCCATTCCTCGCATTTCACGTGTTGTTACCACTTTGCTACATTGCTATCTATCTACATTGCCACATTTAAGCCTTGTGGTTATGTAGCAATGTTCTTATAATGTGAAGTAGCAATGTAGATTAGTGGCGATAGATGGGTAAAATCAATCTAACAATTAACGACGAGCTAGAAAGGGAATTCCGTGAGATGGCATATAAAGTCAAAGGCATGAAAAAAGGTTTTCTGACAGACGCGACAGAAGAAGCAATAAAAGTGTGGCTAAAAAGTGTCAAGTCAAAAGAGACCAGTCGCTGATATGTTCGCTATTTGAATAAGCCTAATATTGCTTCGATTTTTGCTGTGTCGTGATTATCCTTCTTCATTAGTGTGCTTAGACGAATACCGCGTTCTCGAATTTTTATCATCTGATCGTCACCTATGTCTTTCCTGATTCTGGTTAACGACGTTAGATCGGAGGCAATCCTTTCTATTATGTTATTAACATAATTTGGGCTTTCATTTTTCCAGCTTGGAACCTCGGATATATATTTTTCAAGCATGGCTGTTTTCTCGTCAATATGGCTCAATGTTATTCTTCTCAGAAAATCTAACATATCGGTAAATTCATTACCGCGCTTTCTGTAAGTCCAATAATATGGAATTCCTAGACCAAAGCCCACACTACCAATGACCCCGGCAACGGAGATCAAGCCCCAGAATACCCCTTCGTCGAACATAAATATGGTAATGGGAAGTACTACGCTCAATATAACAATAATTAGGCTTCTCTGTGATACGATTTGAGGCATACGTTAGAAGCACCCGATATGCAGCGAAAGCACCCGTGTTGCAGCAGACATTTTTAACACCCTCATTCGCAGCAGAGCCATGTTTATTCAATAATAATAACATCACTAGCGACTATTAGGTCGCAGCGCCCAAATGTTTTGGCTCGCGTGCATAAAAACCTCGGTGGGCTGGACTGGTTTTGTTCTCCCCGTATAACCTAAACTTGGCTCTAGGACATAAACAAACAGTCAAAATTCGGATTGAGAACAGGGGCATGCTCTTCGTTATCATACCTAAGAGAACAATGGAAACAGATACAGTCAGAGATGGTTGAATCACGTTTTTGAGCCATTCAAAATTTTGTCGAGGGATTTATTTACACATTAATTCATGTTGCTGGGGTTATTTACCGACGTGATATTCGAAGCCAAAAAGATTTCGGGGCAACAACAACTCAAATGTAGTAATTATATTTATTATATACTACTGATTCATGCAGGTTGCGACTAGTTAACTAATGAAAAATTGTATCGAGCGTTGATTTTCGTTTATCAACCACTAAGATTAATAATGTTTCCTAATGCGGAATTATTCTCCTCTATAGGTAGAATTAATGCTTGACGCGAAATACAAATCCCCTATCCAGACACAAATTGGTTTGGGATCTTGTCATAGTCGCTATACGCAATTCGTATTCCGAAATACGTCTAGATACCATAGCCAAAGGATTACGTTGAAGAGACGTGGTGTATGCTCCTTACCTAAAATAGACCAAGACTGAAACCAAGTTCCCTAATCTAGAGGAGAAAAATATTGGCCGACTTCATGTGGAAACCCCTAGAACAGTAGAAGATTTAAGAGAAATATCAGATCAGTACAAACAAATAATCAAACCATTGTACGATTACACTACAAAACATAGTCAAAAGTTATTCCTCTATTCTGCATATGGAAAGGGTTTTGGTAATCCGAAATTGCCTATTAAAGGTTCGTATCAAATGAGCAGCGCTGTTGTTGGCAGGAACGATGAATTTAAGAGGAGCAAAAGACCCAGAGTTACTACTACCGACAATACCATTTACCCATATTTGGAAGTAAGTATCTCTATTAAGAATTCAAAGGCACTGTTAGTACATTACAAGAGATTATATGAAATCCAGAATAATTCTGATGAACCAATTCACGAAGTTATACACGGCATAGCAACAGATGTTGAAAAAACATTTGATGATCTCAATATTAAAGTCTATGATGAGGAGAATAAACCACTACAGATATCTAGTATACCTATTGATAAGCCATTTCAGAAGGAGTTTACGACCCTCTTTAACAAGCCAATAATAAAATCGGATAAAGAGCGTCGATGTTATGTTTTAGAATACGATGTTGAAGAGCAAGGTAAGTACTTTGAAAATTATTTTGGTACCAACTGCGGAAGGTTTGTAGTTACAATCGAGTATCCTGCCTATATGAGTCCACCTGTAGTTTATGAAGTAAATCTAGAGACTGATGAGGTGATAAAGTGTAAAATACAACCCACTGCAAAAAAATAAAAGTAAATAATAGCAGTAATACTAAACGTAGTATAGCAAGATGGGTGAAGAGAGAAATTATCAAAGGCCAATCATTTAGGTTTGAATGGAAAGAGAGGGTGCATTAAGACTTGCGACGCAAATGATGTGTATTCGAAAAATAAAGCGAATGAGTACCAGCAAAAAAAGCGGGCCTTCTAATATCTGACCATTATCGTGAATTTCCAACTATTTTTTATCTTGAGATAGTTGATAGGAGCAATTTCTTCCATTTTGTTCTGCAACCGCAATAATCGTATGCCTTTCTCTGTTACTCTTACTCTGTAACAGCGCTTTCCTACTTCGTAATCTAATAGGCCACTTTCCTGCAAAGCTCTCAAGTATTCTCTAAGCTGATTAAAGGATATGTATTATCTCTTATATTACTTGGTGACACTCGTAATGCCATACCGCAACAAGGACAGAACACATCCTTGTGGTAATAATAAACCTCACACCTTCTACAGTATTTCTTCCCGCCTTCATAATGGCTCTTGTCAACAATAATTTTTGAATACAACCTCTCACGTAGATTTCTGCAAACCATACTGATTTGTAAGGAACGTTGGACTACTAAAAATATGGGAGCTACTTACAGAGTGGGAGGGTAGACGGCAACAAGAAGAATCTCATGACCTACAACATTTATGAATCAAAAACCGTCATCGGTTCGTAGAAGAAGAGAAGCTTACCTATTCTAATTCAGCTCTTACTCTTCTTATCAAATCATCTACATCAACTCGTTTCGTAATAAATATCTCCTGTATCGCTTAGTATTGTCGTTGTATCGAGTAGTTGTCGATAAATCATGTAGCATAAAATTATTCTGTTTGTACTCTTATGGGTCAAGGACTGCCTTATGAAGAAAATGCTGAATCTCGTGAAACCTTGCGAACTTCTACTTCTCCAAGACACTCGTAGTTTATACCGTCATTCTTCATTCATCAATCTTCCTAATAGTAGTCTTAAATGCTGATTTTGTATGACAACTTGTATAATACCCATAATTAGTGAATCAATAATGACACTTGGTTTGGTTGTGGGAGCATCCATGACACACAACGGAATCTCCCACAAAAAACGATGATCGCACGGGAGCGTGGAGTATTAGTTGCAGCTGTCGACCTTGAATCAGGCATGTGGAAAGTAGCACGTGAGATGTTCCTAATACTGCAAAAGGAATTGAATGTGTCTAAGAAAGAAATCGACGAAATAAATATTGATGCAATTAAGGACGTCTTGGCGAAGATTGGCCAAATGATAAATATGCTGGATGGCGTTAGGGGTAAAAATACAAAGGTTCGATCCATATCGAAAGAAATTGACGATGATCTAATTGACCTAAAGGATTTGGTAAAGGAGTACCAAAAGGAACTAAGATCAGCAATTACAGGAGACACTAACATGAACAGCTATGTAAGCTCGAAGCAGTATCAACCAACTATGAGCAATGGAAACGGTAAGGAGAAACCATCACAAAAACTCTTAGGATTTACTGGTGGTCAAAGTTAATTGAGTCTCTAAAGGAGGAGAAGATCAACGTTACCACCACGCCATCCTCATCTTTATTTTTTCAAGACTCACACTTAACTTTGCAGAACCCTTTCTTCATTTGAGTATTTGCTATGAGAGACTACCTTCTGTAAAAGTAATCTGGTACTACTCCTGGTACTGCTACTACCAATTTGTTTCAAGCATACGGTTTTCCTTATATCTTCAAGGCGGATTAAAACACATGCTGCCTATTGCATCAGTGCAGCCTTGGTGAGTATGACCGCCATTAATTGCTACACCACCGCCCTGTCCGTTTCCATTAGCATTACCTGAAGTACCGTCGGCAACACTACCAACTCCAATAGCTACCATACTGACTTGTAAGAAAAAGGTTGGACTGCTAAAAATATGGGAAATGAGAGAGTCTGTTGACATGAGGTTCACAAATCTTTCCCAGATGTTTCTTACGTCATCAATACATGCTTGATGATTTCCGGTATGGACCACGAGTTCTTCTGCGTGTCTTCTCTTCTTTCGTCATTCTCTTTAATAGTGTCGACTCGAATTGTTCAGTTTGGTATTCTTCTCGTTTCTTGCTAGCAATGGGATTAGATTCAGAAGAGGAAAAGTGTGAAATATGCGTGTCAGATACATTTTTTCAAAGTCTTTTTTGCTACCAAAGATCCTGATACAGTACTGGCATCGGTACATTCTATCGCCACTATGGATATTCA
>DAOM01000093.1:3413-5964 GCA_002501855.1 Candidatus Nitrosopolaris nunavutensis | reverse complement strand
AAAGCCGACGATGAGATTAGAACTTCGGTTTTGCGATTCTTGCTTTATCCAATTAGAAGGATATTGTATTTTTATCCCGTAAGTAGAATTCTCATAAGGCAGGATCTTGACCTCGCTTCCTGCTGTGGTAGAATTGGTGCTTTTAGTTTGAGAACTGGATGATGGAGGTAGGAAGAAAGGAGAAGAACCTGATGATGAAGCCAATAATTTAATAGCTGATTGATCTGAAAGTTGTAGGGCATAGACCGGCGTTGGCTGTGGCCATGAAGATGTACTAAATAATAACAAAGTCATACAAACAACTGCTAAAGAGATCCTGTGTTTGGGATAGTTAAAGCCCATTTGTTGGTCGAATCCATGTAAACTGCGACAATCATAAAAGTCTTGCTGGAACTAATTGCTTTTTTTACTATGGACGATCACCATTTCGTGTTAATGCTAACACTCGGCGTCACGGTCAAGCTATGATACAGCCCGTCAGATAAGACGTCAAATGGAATGGAACTGCCTCTCAATCGGCATATTTATGAAGTAACAGATGCATTTGACTATCTATCTGACGATAAAAAAATAATGCCTAGAATTATTTACTAATAGATGCTACGAGTAATAGACGCGGAAATCCGAATGCAGCTAGTCAAACAATCCATTGTAGGCGATACAAGAGCCAACATCGTACCCGATAATTCCGTAGGTGAGGGAGCCAGTAAGTAACATTGTCAGCGAGTTCAAGAAAGGATACGACGACCTGAGTCTGAATCAGTCAGAAAACTGGCCTTAGAGTTTATGAGGTATATATTTACAAATGAACTTTCATTCTAAAGACTATAAACGTACGGAAATATGGGTACTGTCCAGGAACACCGTTTGAGCAGCAAAGTGAGTCAAGACGTAAGCCGAGCAACGTTTGTCGTAACTTGACTTGCTTAAATAATGCCAGCAATAGCGCCTGCATACACCGCTGATCTAAGTTAAAAGGACGCAATTGAAGAAAATTAACACATATTCCCACCATTATTTTTTTTGACATATAGTCATTCATAACCATCGTTACTGCTGCTTTTGCTAAAAATAATTACAGTTTTACCATCTGTTTCGCTGTAGCAATATCTTAATCTGAATCCTTCATTTCGTATCATGGCGCCAACAGAGATAGTTAATCTATTCTCAGCCTTCACCACTAACAATAATCCAGACGAATTACTCTCCAATATTTCAGCATGACAACCTTGACCTAGAATTTTGCCTAAAAGATCTAATTTCCTCATATCAAATCATCGATAACAATTAGAGCAATTTAGAACAACAATTCTTCTTGAAAAAAGACAAAGTCAGCTGTGTTTGTCTTTCTACCTAAAGCTCTTTTGTTACTAATGTATTTGTTGTTATAACTATCTATAATAGAAGTTTGACGAGCTTGTCACTTCAGCTGAATCCTAGCAATGCATTTGCGAATGTACTCACAAGCCAGGCAGCTGCCTAGTTGCTAGATAGTCGGAACCCAAATTCGGTAAGCGGTTTACAATGCGCATTTTATAACCCTCAGAATCTCGAATATCCTGCAACGATTCAGATATCATTTTTATAACTTGATTGTAGTTGCAATTAAATAAGAATCAAATGCCAATATTATTCCAACAAAAACAATTGAAATTATTGTTGTAATATTTCTGTTTACAAACTCGCCCATTACTTCTTTGTTTCTTGTCAATAATACCAGAGGAATCATTGGCAAGGGTATCATTAAACTGAGTATGACTTGGCTGTAGACTAATATAGTGAGAGGATCGAATCCGAGCAATAGTGCTATTGTGGTAGGGATTACATTGATAAATCGTGTCACAATTCGTCTTAGCCAGATGTTAACTTTCATACCTAACAAGCCTTCCATCACCGCTTGACCAGCCAGAGTACCTACAATTGAAGAGGAAATACCAGATGAAAGCAAAGTAATAACAAAGACTATTCCAGCACCAGCACCAAACAATGGAATTAAGGTTTTGTATGCATCAGATATTGAAGCTATACTAGAGTAGTGTGCATTAAATGCAGCAGCAGCCATAATCATTATAGCTGCGTTGACCATTCCTGCAATTACAAGGATAACGACATTTTCTCTAAGATGTAGTTTTCGTAATATCCTCTTTTCTTGAATAGATTTGTCTTTACTTTTATTTTTTGTAAACCAAGAATGTACAAAAAGAGCATGTGGCATTACTGTGGCTCCAATAATTCCCACGGTTATCAGTAATGCGTTAGAATTTGCAATTAGTGGAACAAAGGAATGGTATAGGATAGCCGATGGATCTGGCTTCGTGATAAATACTTCATACAAATATCCGAAACTGATTATTGATATGAGCAGTATAAACACTTGTTCAAGGACACGGAATTTGCGAGTTGTCAACGCAAGTATTAATATTACATCCAATGCTCCAAAGACAGCTGCATAAATCATTGGAATACCAAATAGTAGATTTAATGCAATAACAGTTCCAAGATACTCTGCCAAGTCCGTAGCAGCTGACGCTGCTTCTGCTGCTAACCAATA
>DAOM01000093.1:0-3126 GCA_002501855.1 Candidatus Nitrosopolaris nunavutensis | reverse complement strand
GATGAATATTTTCTTTTTTAGTTTTTCACGGATTATTTCTGGTAACGACTGTCCTGTTGCTATTCCAATCTTGCCAGATAAATATTGAAGCATCATAGCCATACCGCTCGAAAGCCAAACTACCCATAGGAGACTGTAGTTAAGAGACGCTCCGCCTGCAATATCAGTACCATAATTCCCAGGATCCATGTAGGCCACACTTACCATAAGAGCAGGGCCAGTGTAAAGAAATAGCCTAAGAAGAGATTGTTTCCTGGCTAAAAGATACTTCTGGAAAAGCATTATTGGTTTATGTATATAAAAAAACTACGGTAGCATATAAAAGTTAGCCTGGGCTAACATCATTAACGATATGAATACAATGAAATATTTCACTTACAGTATTCATGTAGAGCTTAGCTGACCACCAACCAAAAGAGAAAATGTGTAATACCTAACGAGGTATTATCGTTAGCATGCCAGTCAAAGTTTCGGCAAAAACTGAGGAAATACTATTTTGTAATTATGATCTTATAAGTAGGATAAGAAAGAGAACAATATCATCACTTATACCTATCTACACTGGAGTGATACCAGAAGACCAGATTGATCTATTCGTGAAGTGGCTAAGGCATGCTCGCAGGTGTGGAGAAGGACGATGCCACACACCGGCTGTGCCATGTACCGACTTGACAGATCCATATTTTAGCCACTTAACTTATTGGCTGGGTCAATACGAACTGGATAATATGGTCAGACCTCTTGAAATATACTATACAGAGAAACTGCAGAACAGATAAGGCAAGGAATTCTCGAGCTGGTTGCAAATCATGGATTTAGAGTATATTATGACCCATTCACAGGTGAAGGGCTAGGGTGAAAATCATTCTCATGGACTGCTGCTCTGGTTATAGACATGATAAAGAACAAGGGTACAAGAATTCCTCAGTCTAATAGTTTCCTACAGGACTAATTAATTTTGAAAGTATACCGTTGGCAATCTAAAGAAAAAGGAAGGCTAGCAAAGCATGTGACGTGATGCTTGCTAGCCGATCTGAGGTAAACCAATAATCTCTTTAATACCTCCAGTTTCATGTGTCGCCTCCTTCGGCAATGAGCTAGTGGTTCATTACATTCTAATCTAATTAGGTCTCAGACTGATTCTTAAGGACGTTCTAAATTACTCACTCTGTTGATCAACTTTTATGCTATTGCTATTATTGTACTGTATGCTACAGCTTATTATGGCATCGCGAATCCTACTCCGTTCTACCGCCACTAAGGATTGTGACAACATGCAGTGTTAGAAAAGATATTGATAACGCATCTGTTCACAACGTAATAGTGTTACGTAAGGAATTATAATCACACCGTATAAAGATACTGTATACGGGTGCTAAGCCAAAAATGGTCTCTGTCTCGGACTCTCTAAGCGCTATTTCCAATGACAAATCTCTGGTTCTTTTTAATACCATTGCTTTAGCAACTGAAGATAGTAGCATTCTAATAGGTAGATTGGGGCTTACAAGGAAGCAGTTTTATTCAAGAATGTCTGAGTTGACAAAGGCGGGTCTCATACGAAGAAGGAATGGCAAGTATTTTCTTACTTCATTTGGTAGGATAGTTTATGGAGCTCAAGAATTAATCGGAAATGCTATTCAATACACTTTGAAACTCAAGGCAATTGACTCTATCGACACGCCGGAATTTCCAGTTGAGGAACGTGACAAGCTCATTGATACTTTGATAAACAACAGCGAGATCAAAGAGATACTGGTTAGTCGAGATCGCAACAACAATATTCCTGCTGAAAAGGAAATAGCACATAACAAAGAGATAATAGTTTCAGCACTAATTAAGTGCTCAAGCTTGCAATTCAATCTATCAATCTAGTCATATCTACACGCAGACCGCTGGCTCGTAGGACACCCGAATTAAAAGTTGTAGTAAAACGGTGCGATATCTGGTTAACGACCATTACAACCTACTATAAGACCACTGGACTTAACAAACATGGTCGTGATCTTTCAATAAGTGGAAGCCGCAAGGTCACCACGACAAACAGACAGGGTTAGAGTCCTACGTGTTTTAAATGCACCACAATTTGACTCTGACATTTGATCTATTGAAATATTTGATTAACTGAAAAGATACTGAAAACTGTTTTTCGCTAGCCAGATCTATTTGTCCCGCCATAAAACCCGCACAATAGTTCTCTACGTGTATCTTATTGCGCTTCGACAATCCTGGACAACCCATTTGTAGACTAGTCTGATTCGCATAATAATGTCCATAATCCCAACAAGAACTATACCCAGGCTGATCGCAAGTAACATCCTGGTTTTGCTGCCAGTGGGAATACTATTGTAGGAATCGCTGACTATAGTACTACTGCTAAGAGAAAAAAATTGGTTTCAATCTCCCACATTAATCATTGATGTGAGATCATTGTCCGATTTGATTAAATTGGATCTGGGTTGGGATTTTACTCATGTCCACTATTCCACCACATCTCAACATCCAGGCTAACGCCTGCAAAAAAATAGATATGGAGGTATACGTGGACGCTCTATTTAGACACCGTAAAGTTACTTGCTCCAGCAGTATTCCTGGTAGAGTTTGCCCGCACTCCTTCAGAGTTAAGAGCAAGATTTTTCAAGGCAGTACCGAGAGCAGATAACTGTTCTCTGGAATGGCTGTCCATCGGTGCAGAATTATTTTGAGCAATTTGGCTTATTCGTTGACCTAGACCGTACATGAGGCTACTATCATTCTTTAACGCCTTGTCAGCTTGTTTTAGTTCTGAAGCTACTCCAGCATTATTACTTTTGGCTAAATCTTGATTTGCCGCGTTAATGTGTAATTGTATGTCATGGAGACTGACAAATGAAGCCGCTGACTTCAAGAAACCAACGCCTCCTTTGGCAATCTGATTTACAACTTGGTCTCCCCCTTTCACGATTTGATCTCCAAGATTTGTTAACAACTGAAGAGTCTACTTTTGGTTGTTATCGTGGTCTCCTTGTAAACGAATATGTGTGGGATTTCACTAATTGCTCTATCCTAAAGAATCCTGTTCGGAATTAAATTCGCGCGCCAAATCCTACATCTAAACGTTAGTTACTTGTTGTACTTCCAGACATGGTT
>DAOM01000325.1:6403-6777 GCA_002501855.1 Candidatus Nitrosopolaris nunavutensis | reverse complement strand
GGTTTTGGAGCAGGCGAACCTCTCTCCTCCCCGATGGCAATAGTTGTATTTAGTAATACAGAATGTATTGGTGACTGGATTGATTATATTGTTCTGCTAGCCGTCGGAAGTATATGTACCGATGCAAACCTCCTCCTGTGGGTAGATAGATAGCAGCAAACGACTCGCAGCAAATAGCGAACATACGACTATTCGACGATGACCAACAGGCTATGGGAGTCCTGGCCTGAGAACCTGTCTCCCATAGATGTTCTAATTTATTTATTATCAATTCCACCCACTTCACCTGGTTCCTACACCTTCTGCATAACGATCCTATATTTGCTTTGAAGAACTTCAAGGCAGGTTCGTATGATCTGCTAATTATAGACATT
>DAOM01000325.1:4238-6190 GCA_002501855.1 Candidatus Nitrosopolaris nunavutensis | reverse complement strand
TCTAAAGGATAAGGGATTCGAACAGGTTGAGACAGTTAATAATCCTATATTAGCTTTGAAGAATTTCAAGGCAGGTTCTCATGATCTGCTAATTATAGACATTGTAATGTCACAAATGGATGGATTCAGCCTATACGAAGAAATTAGAAAAATAGACAACAAAGTTAAGGTTTGTTTTATCACCGCATTTGAGATGAATTATCAAGCTCTGAGAGCAGTATTTCCTGCTGCCACTGCCACTGATGATATCGGATGCTTCATCCGAAAACCAGTTGATATGCATGATTTGGTAAAAAGAATAAATGGAGATACAGTAGGGATGTATGTATCTGTATCGTCTCGTTGTTTACTTATTAGAAGGGGAACGAAATTTCAGGCTTGTCAACTAGTAATTACAGAACACAGAGGACAATATCAGGCTAATGCGTATTCTCTCCAAAGCTGAGGAAGCTTTTAAGAGATGGGATACTAAGAGCGTTTTTGCACACTGCAGAGAGATAGGTACAATTCTAGATGATGAAGTCAAAATTTCGTGCGGAAGTACTGGATCAACTTACAAAGAGAAATGGGGTAGATTTTATGCTAATTTTAATCATTGGGCGTCTTTGGATTTACACGTAGAACAAATTAAGAAGAAGTATGAAAACGAAAATCTCATCGTAGAGGAAATCGATACAGAATCCCTGCTCATCCAGACTAAGAACATGATTCGATATGCGCAGGAACTAATTAGGACGTGTGCAAAGAGGCTAGAAGATGTCTCGTGATCAGCAGGGACAACAAAATCTGAGACTGGCGTAACAAGATTACCAAAGGTTCGGCATGTTATTGGAGGTTATGGTTTTGATATACGACTTTACGACTTGCCAGACTTTTTATACATCTCGATACCAATAATAATCTGCATGAGCATTCAAGCTCATGATAACGGGAATAGTGGAACAGCAACAGCTACTCTCCGTAATTTGAACTTGCATGCAGGCGCATACTTATCATATATGTATGACTACGTAGGAGGAAGAAAAGGGTGGCATGCGAGCTTAAAATGTCTTCATAGACCATCCCTTTGGATTGGCTGGGCACCACAATATGACGTCGAAATAGTTATAGATATTCACAAATAACTCGATTCGTGCAGTCCCTCACGACAATGTACGAGTTCAAGTCACCCAATCTAATCATGTAATACTAGAGCGCCAGGATAAAAGGGGACATTAACTAATTACCAATCGTTACTAATGGTATCATAAAACCGACTGTGGCTCCTTTCCCGTTAGAATTATTCTCGGCCCATATTCTCCCACCATGAGCTTCGATAATATTTTTACAGATAAACAAACCTAATCCGGCCCCTTTCTCGGATTTTGTTGCAAACTTTGAAAATAGTCTTGGCAGCATTTCAGGATCTATACCCAGACCTGTATCTTTTACAGTTACAAGGGCTTGATTATCTTCTTTTTCCACATTGAGCGATATCGTTCCTTCTTTAGTAAATTTAATGCTGTTGCTTAACAAATTGGAAATAACTTGTTCTAGTCTTGACTTGTCCACCCGTATCAAAAAAATACCATCCTCCATTTTATTGTATAGCAACTCTACTCTGCTGTTATCTATTTGATCTCTAGTGTCTTGAACAACATTCCCTATTACATCGTATAGATTACATTCCTCGATATCCAGCTTTAGTGAACTGTTCTCGATTCTAGCTACATCCAGAATATTCTCTTCGAGAAGAAGCAATTTTTTTGCATTTCTCACAATGATGTCGAGTAATTTGCATTCCTTCTCTACAGTAAGGCTTTTATTGTGATTGCCATCTGCTTGCATTTTTGTCGAGCGAAGAATTTCGGCTAAGCCAAGTATTGGTTGTACAGGATTACGTAACTCGTGAGCTGCTACATTGATGAAATCATCTTTTAATCGACTTACTTGTTTTAGTTCTTCGTTTGCTT
>DAOM01000325.1:0-3951 GCA_002501855.1 Candidatus Nitrosopolaris nunavutensis | reverse complement strand
TTTCGAAAGATCATTTGTCAATTCGTTTTGTTTTTTAATATAATTTCTTACTGTATCTAACATCGAATTGAAAGATCGACTAAGAGAAGAGAGTTCATCATTGCCTTTCTCGTTGACTGGCACTGATATTTCCAGGTTTCCCTTTTTTACCTCACTCATTGCTTGGGTCAGAACAAGTACTGGTCTGAGGATTCTCGTAATGAAATACAGAATTAATGCAAGAATGCCTATATTTAAGATGCCAAGACTGATTTCTAATACCATAAGATTATGGGAATTCTTGTCTGCTTGTTCTCCTAGCTGTGTAACCAATACATCTGATGAGCCAATAAGATCTAAAGCTAATGAGTTGAACTGTTTTCTTATTGTGAATTTATCTATCGTATTTGCTTTGCCCTCTTCGCTTGGTATAATCAAATTATTAGAGACAGAAGTTCTGTAAGTATTCCATTTTGCGTTAACTGTATTCCACATGTCAGAAAATTCTGGGGGCAAGGGTCTTAACTCTACACCAGAAATGCGTCCTCCTTCCTTCAAGCTTATGATATTTGATTGCAAGCTATTCATAGCAACATTTAGGTGCGAAATGTCAGAGGATCCATCTAGATATCTTTCAGTTTGCAACAAAAGATTGGCAGTAAGATACCGATTCTTGCCTGCAATATTAATTGAGTTTCCTAGCGATGATTGCAGAGATTGAAAATACGAAAGTACACCAAAACTGCCAACAATTAGAATAATTTCAATGATAACCAGTATTGTGATTTTTAAAACGATTTTAGAAATTATTCTTTGTACCATTGCAATTTTTCTTACTGGTCCGATTTAACGAAAAAATCCTTTTAGGTAATCTACTTTTGTTTTGGGACAATTGGTGAACAAATCCTAATCCAATTCTGCCTTGATCCGATTAACCAAATAATCTATTGTAACTGGCTTTTTGATAAAACATCCTAGGCTTATTGCGGGATAAATTTCTCTTAATGCTTCACGATTTACTTCTCCCGAAGTCATGATGCAAACTCTGACATTGATATCTATAATTAACATCTTTTCACATAGTTCAAATCCATTCATATTTGGCAGGTTAATGTCAACTAGTAGAAGATCATAGAAATGAGGTTTAAATTCTGATAATGCTGCTAAAGGATCGTTATATGTGTAAACTTCAATTCTTTTGTCGTGGTCAGCGTAATTATTGCTACTTTCTATCCCCATCTTAAAAGTCGTAGTAATATCGGGATTGTCATCTATAATCAAAATTCTTTTCCAAAATGCTTCTTCCTTTCTTGTAGTGTGAACAATTCCTTGGGAATGAGTTTGAACATGGCCGTTTTTAGTTATTTGTTAACACATCCCTACCTTATCTATACAAGACTTACTAATAAATTTCTGGATATTAAATTAGATTATCAACATTTCTCAGAAAGGTATAATATATTTAATGACTCCTATCAAAAATCCGGGAAGAAATTGCAAATCATATATACCTACGAAACAAGCTAAGGTCGTTAAACCGATGATGACATACTAGGCTTTGCAGAAATGAACGAATCAAAGTGGTCGAGCTACTGATGATGTCATAGTCGTCTAGTGCGAAACATTTTTAGATCTTAATTTTTCTAACGCGTAGCGTGCCTCCTCTTTAATGCTTATACATTCGATTGTTACCTGTGTTATTCCCTCATTATCGACATAGGTACTGTATTCGCGACAATTAGTTGCGTCCAAAAGAATGTGATCAAGTTCATTATGCAGTAAAGGTGTGTTGTCAGCTGTTGCTCCTCATTGACTGGCACGGACATAAAATACATTTTCCACCTGTAATTTTGTCGGTATATTCGTCTTTGGTCTTTAGGTGATACTGTGAATCGTGGCGGCAACTACAGTTTGTCATTTTGTTTCCTCCAATACACACAGTAACTTTCGTTCACTCGAATCTTTTCTTTCAGCTCTATTATTGTAATCATTTAAGATCCTCCCAAATCGTTGTCTGTAGTTTGGTATTACAGCCACATGGTCTTCCTCTGTATTGTGCTTCGCAAGCTCCTGTATCGTGGTTATGCATGTAACTGAAATGTTGACATTTAGAGCAGCTCCTAATAGTCATTTAAGACTCCCCCATTTAGAGTAACACTTGCAACTACATCCGCTAACACGACAACTTTCACTCACGCTTGATATATGTAGATAATAGGAGTGTTAAATGGTTAAAGAAAGATGTTCCTAAATCCGAATTTGATGTTGATATCGCTAGATCTCTCGGCTACAGAGGTACAGTTTACCACCTAGGAGGATCCATTGTGGTCGATAATATAGTTAGGATATTAAAAAACTTGGGTGTTTCTGAAATTGACCTGGAAGCTGACGATGCAGATTACACTTCGAAATTTCAACCAATGAAAACAAAAGTTCCACTTATAATTGACGATCTGGCCACAGCTACCTATCTTCCTATAAAAACATTAAGAGAGATCGATGCACTTCTTTTAGAGAAAAGGCAGGTGATTTTTTATGGGCCTCCAGGAACAAGCAAAACATATATCGCAAGGAGATTCTCTGAATACTTCACTCAGAATATTGATGATGTGGAAATCATCCAATTCCATCAATCCTATAGTTACGAGGACTTTGTTGAAGGGATAAAACCCGCTATATCAAAAACTTTAGGCATCGAGTTCTCAAAGCAGCCAGGTTTATTCAAAAATCTTGTTAAAAAATGTATAGAGAACCATGAAAAGAGATTTGTTCTCATCATAGATGAAGTTAACAGAGGCAATATTTCCAGGCTACAAGGTACATCTATTGTTATATTACGATCGGCATTTGAGCGTGAGCAGGGCTATGGCAGCTTTACCAAGGAGCTAATCATTCACTGCTGCTGAAATGTTTCTCTTTGATGGAACTCTAGATTAGATTGGTCTACCTTTACAGCCTTTGGTGGACATACCGTAACACAAGCCATACACCAAATACACTCATGCTCTCTAATTGGATCAGACTTGTCAGTGCTGTCTAGCCTCTCTTCTTTACCAGTACTACCATTTCCGTAACTTGTGGCATTAACCATATCTACCGCTGGTACATCATTTTCTGTCCTATACCATTGAAATACACTTACCGGGCATGCTTGTATACAAGCTCCATCAGCAATACACGAATCCCAATCAACTGCAACCATAGTGCCATGTACACCGACAGGGACAAGCTCCTCATTTCTAGCAGCATAAGCTGCTCTTACCTCTCCACTAGATGAGGCATCAGAAGGACTTCCGGGACCCCAGACAAAGTGATAGTGTTTGCCATCGGCATGATTATGTCTACCAAACACTTGGTGGTTTCTTGGGAACTCTGGATCTATAGGCATGATTAGGTTTCGAAACCAATATTATTAAGGTTTGAGGTTTAGTTGTAATTATTTCCGTAGAAATATTGGTTAATGTAATCAGCTGGAGAGCTCTCTCTATGAGCTTTCTTTCCAGACTCGTTTCATTTATTCTACTGTTACTTTTTCAATAACACGCTTGCTTTTTAAGTTGACTTTTTCCAAACTATTAGTTATCAACTTTACTAGCCACAGTATTGCGGCAATAACATATTGCGTCCACTCTGAATGTCTTCTCTTCTCTTCTTCTTCTTTCAGATAAAGACGGTATCGCGTTGCTGCAATCCTGCCTACATAATCGGACAAACTATTCAATATGGGCTTGATTGAATATAAGAACTAGTTGTGAATTGTATTTTTGAATTAGTGAATTATTATACTGAAAGTATTTAATAAGTATAATCTGGGTGATAACTTCTTGACATCCAAGCCTGTCAGACAACTGAGACAGATTCTTCTTGTTGCCCTACCCTCCCACTCTCTGTAAGTAGCTCTCATATTTTTAGCAGTCCAACCTTTTCTTTACGGTCACTATGGTTTGTAGAAATCTATGTGAGAGGTTGTAT
>DAOM01000152.1 GCA_002501855.1 Candidatus Nitrosopolaris nunavutensis | reverse complement strand
TATCAATACGGTACACAGCCACCACCAGGCGAGCAGTATTCAAAAGAATTTGAATCGTTCAAGGGAACACCATACGGACAAAAGGCTATCTATGCAGCAGCTTTTAACGATAATATTCGAGTCGTTGAAAATTACAAGAATATCAGGGATTTAAAATAAAGTAGGAGGTACTACCATATGTATCTGAGATCCTAACTGCCAACCCTCAAATGATTGAAGACGGGGTTTAAGATGTACGCTGGTAGTATGTCATGTAGCTTCTTTTTCTGGATCGCAGCTGATGCATCTGAGAATTTGTCATATTTCTTTTTTCCTAATTTTACTGGCATGTCATGAATGGTGGAACATAATATTTGAATATGTTAGAACATTATTCAGATATGTGCTATTTGTGGCCATTCCAGAAATGGCTGACACTTTGTCCTTATTTTTTTAGTGTATCCGTATCGGTTGTTTAAACATTTCATGAACTATCGGTATCATGTCATTTATCCCGCCGTGTTCTCCTTCATAATGTGAAAGCTTGATAGCACTTGATTGTAGTGTCTGATGATACGTCTACAAGCAACTCGCAAGAAAAATTCCTGTGTAATGCATTGTGATTGCATTACAAGAGAGAGATATGAAGCTGATATTATTTAAAATTGTGTGAAAGTCGGTAGTATAGCAATGTCAAGAGAAGATGTTAACTCTATTGTAAATACTTTGCTAAAGTAATTTACTTACTGGGAGAGTAAAGTAAAAAGTAGCGCCTTTTCCATCTTTATTATTCTCAGCCCATATTCTGCCGCCATGGGCTTCAACAATACTTTTAGATATGAATAATCCCAATCCAGTACCTGTCTCTGATTTTGTAGCAAATTTTGTAAATAGTCTGGGTATAATTTCTGGATCTATTCCTTTACCAGTATCTTTGACATTAATTGTAACTGTCTTGCTATCTTGTTCCTTTTTTGTGGTTATGGAAATGATTCCCCATTCTCCTTGACTGAATTTAATAGAATTACTAATTAAATTGGATATTACTTGATTTAGCCTATTCTTATCCGCATTTACAATTATATTATTGACTCTGCTATATTCATACACTAATTTTATTTTCTCGCTGTCTATTTGACTTTTAAAATCTTTAATAACATTGGAAATTACCTCATTTAAATCAAATTCTTCTTTGTTTAGCCGTAGTGTCTGACTCTCAATTCTTGTTACATCTAATATATCTCCTGTCAACCTTTGAAGTCTTATTGCATTACGAAGTATTGGATTCGCAAGCTGTCTGCTTCTTTCAGATTCCATCTCCAATATCTCTGCATATCCTAAGATAGACTGTGTGGGTGTTCTAAGCTCATGCGCTGCTATATTTATAAACTCCTTTTGCATTTTGTCATGTTCTTTTAACTTTTCGTATAACTCAAGCTGATTCCAAAAGTTCTCAAATATTGAAAGATAAGACATTATTGTTGGTTCGCTTGTTGAGTAAGTTGATAATCCCACTGCTCCTATAAAACTTTCTTTTGAATCATCTACTTTTTCAATAACGAACGATGCTTTTCTATCAACTACCAATATTGTTACTGTAGTTACATTAAATTCTGGTTGTGATTCTAAATGTCGTATTTGAAGATTAGGGTTATTGTCTTTATCTGAAGAAAAGGGAATCGATTCTTCTTTTGTTACGCTTGTGGTCGATATAGTAGTTGTTATCTTCATTTCTTCTATTATTTTATCAATTGCATCATTAGGAGTTAAAATCCTAATATTTATGGCTCTTCTTTCTTCTTTCTTTTCTTGATTGCCTTCTGATATTGATGTTTCGAGCGTAGTTGATAGTTCCTTAAGTAGTTGTATTACACCAATTCGATGTTCACGCATAAATGCATTTATCGTAGGGAGAATTAACAATACTTCTGATTTGGCAGATTTTACCATGTTAATAAATAAATCTCGAGTCCTTAAGGGATTATCAATAATTTCTGTTATACCTAAACTAATATCACCTTGAATTTCTTTTATTTTTCTTTCAGCAGAAGTAGATGCATTCCAAAAACTATCAAATATGTATTGTTGATGCTCTACAATTTCCTTAACATCGCTATAAATCATCATTTCTGAAGACTTTCCCTTCTCATGAAGAGTAGAAGGTGCAGCATACCCTTGTTCACTTACGTAGAAGTTTCCTTTAATACCATTCAAGTGGCGGAGTTCGTCAACTACTGAGATCATCTCTTTGCAATAATGAAGATTATCTTTCGTAATTTCGGTAATGTATCTTATTGTTACGTGCCTTCTCCTTGCATCAATAAATGCGTCCCTCAGTCGTATAATTTCTATAGCTAAATATGGCCGTGTATGGTCTACGCAAACATCGATTCTAAGTTTCGCTTTGCACATAAATTGTGCTAGCCCCTCAACAACATTATCACTTCCATGTACTATCTCAGTCTTGGAGATTCCGTTTGCTTCCGTGATTCATATACGTGAGTCACTTGGATATAAATAGAATATTTCAAAATCTCCGTGTAGAAATCGCAACTCTAAATTATGATGTAGAGCTTCAGAAACGAACTTTGACTAAAATTTGGGGTTGTGGATTCGTTTATCAACGCATTTATAGCAGCAGAACAACTACCTATTACGAGGCACTTCTCATCAAGAATTTATCTAGGTTGTAGACTCTTACTCAATTCATTTTCATCACCTAATTTAGGTACTTTTGGCCTTCAGACGTCAATTTTATAGTTTGCGTTGGATATACATTATAAGATAGCATTTACTACATCATCAGCATCACGTATTATGTCTGTTCTTTCAGAGATAGACGTATCTGGTGATGAAGAGGCCACTTCACTCAAAGATCGATTCAGAATGACGTTAGTCTACAATATCAACGACCTATAAGGGGATAGAACATAGAACTAATCTAACCAACCTTATTGTTCCTAATATTCTTACCAATCAAAGATGACAAGTCAGAAAATCTAAATGGTTTCGTTAATATCCCTTTATTGTTCTTGATTCCAATTGAGTCAATATCTTGCCTAATAATATCAGACGGTAAAGTGGATGTGAATATAATTTGCTGGTCTGGCCTTGTATTGGCAATCTCCTTAGCAACCTGGATGCAAGGAATATCCTTTAGATGCGTATCTAATATAATTATGTCAAATCCGTCTGTCTTGTCCTTGTCTTTGTCTACATCTGCGCTTTTCAGAATCTCATCTAAACATTTCTTGCCGCCATTTGTAATCACTATCTCTTTGAAACCCATAGAACGTAGCCAAATACTCCCCCCCTGAAGATCCGGGTCTGGTTCTGCAACAAGAACCCTTATTGGTAATTCTTCTATTGAAGATGAAACACGCGATGATGACTGTGCAACTTGAACCTTTTTTTCTTTATAGGCAGCCGTTGCATATTGTGTCAACAAATAACCGGCCGTATCAATAATTATGCTGTGGTTATGAGAAAGCTGATGCTTGTGCTGGTCAAATGGGTGCTTGCTTAATAATGAGCCTGAATGTGGGCATATAATATTAATAATATGATTTTGATTTTGTGCTCTTGTTTTTTCTTGTTGCTGTAGCCATTTTATATAAACGTCTTGCCACCAATTCTCCACTATATTGCATTGATCAAAGTTTTTATCGCTAAAGAGGTTATCAGCACAATCAGCAACAATAAGTACTCCGTTCTTACCATCTCTATGTTTTAGTTCTTGTTGTAATTGAATGTAAAACTCATTAAAAGGTGTTAAATCTCCTGCTAATGCAGAATCATAAAATGGTTTCAGATTTAAAATTATCAAATTTCTTTTAATGATATTTTCTTCGTAATCTTTAATTTGCCAGGATATCTTTGATAAGTGTGATGTATTATAAGCATCAACGGAAGCATAAATACAAAGCTGTTTTTCCTGTAATCCTTGATTGATGTATTTTATAGATGCAAGCTCGCGGTCAGAATAGTCATTATACAAAAGCATAACATGATGGCTGCAAGAAGATAGATTAATTACATTAGACATTACAAGATTCTCTCTCCGCAACTATCATTTTGAACGATTCTTCCACTCCTTCTGATTCATAATGTAGAAGCATCCTAATTATACTTTCTTACTTCAAATCCGATTCGTGTGGTTTACCAATAATTAAATATATCACACCCTTTTTTGATACGTATGTTCCTCAACTCGTTTGAGAGATTCTTACGCAAGTTTTAAACCCAAAAAATGTCCATAAGTTGGAAAAAGAAATTAAAGATATTTTAGCCAAAACTAATTGGATGCTTAGAGGAAAACGTCTCCAAGGTTGTGTCAAACTCGTACAGAACAAAACAAAATCAGAGTATCTTAGAAAATGGTTTAATGTCAAAGCTCTTGCCGAACTTGTTCCTTTGTGTCCGTTAATGTAACAGTTTATTGTAAAAAGTATTGTTTCAGGTCTAGAAGTGGACAACATCCGTGGCGGCCTAAGGAGCAGAATAATGTGCAATCGAAAATCTGTAATGGACTCCTCCCTCAGTACGCAAAAAAATGTTGCAAGAACAAAGATAAAGCGGAGGGTGATCGAATTGCCTTATCTATCTGCAGTAAAGCATACACTCACTAGTGTGTGTACATTAATGACAAACACTCACTAACCACTTGAATAAAAAACCGCGACATGCAGAAGATACTATTCATAGTGACTCCAGATTTCTAAGTCGAAATTGCTAACTGTTTTAAATCAGAATGGTTCAACCGTAATAAAAAAATGGTTTCTGTGCATTTTTGCTAGAACATTAATTGCTAACCTATAAATTTCCTGTAGTAAAAAGAGCTAGTAAAAACACAAAATAATGACTAGTACAAACGAATCAATGCAACTACCAATAGATGAATGTGAGGAATGGATATGGGATACTTTAGATAGTACGAAAGATTGCGGTTTTGAATATATAAAAGACGGAAACAGGGAATTTCTCATATTTAATACAAATGACTTCTTTGCAGATGCCAAAGCACTAGAAAAAATTAGAAAGACTACTGGAATGGAATTGGTTCAAATGAGTACACATAATGGATATACACAGTTATGGTTTGGTAGATATACGTTAGAAAAAGATATCAAGTTTAGAAGAGTTTAGCACCCATAACAGTCATTCCTGTCTGTGCTTTTAGATGAATTACAGACAAGCACCATCAAATAGTTATTGCTGTCTTCATTTCTAATTTTATATACGCACTTAAAATCCTTCTAGGCTTTTTCCTTCGATTCATAACATGAGTTAGTACTAAGGTATTCAATCTCTCTATGGATATGGGCTTTTGAATGAATTCATCTATTCTCGTGGAAGGTAAAACTCTCCTAAATTCAATGTCATTAATTTCAAATGCAGTCATTAAAAAGACTTTAATTTCTGGCTTTATTTCTTTAACTTTTTTTATAAATTCAAATCCATTCATTTGCGGCATTCTAATATCAGAAATAACCAGATCATAGCTTTTAGCATTCATCCCAAAATGTTCTAGTGCTAATGATGGGTCTGTAAATCCATATACATTAAAAGAATTATGTTGAAGACCTATCTTCATTAACGTTACGATATCTAGGTCATCATCAAGGATCAATACCGATGGTTTGCTAGATATTTCTTTTCCGAGATAATTCATCTTACGTATCGATTATACGTACTCAAGGGTATATACACTCGTATAGAAGTGTCTCTGAAAAGGTAGAGAAATTGCAAGGATTTCCATATTTTTCTGACAAGCTTCCAATGAGGTGGCTTTAAAATTCCAATAGCTGTATCCTTCAATGAATTTTTTAATCTACTAGGAGGAATTCTAACTACATCACTCATATGCACTATTTCAAACATAATGGATGTACGCTTGTTGGATCCAA
>DAOM01000060.1 GCA_002501855.1 Candidatus Nitrosopolaris nunavutensis | reverse complement strand
TATCTGGAAATCCGGTGTTTCCAGCACCGGAACTCACATTGATAATGACACCAGATCTATTTTGTATCATTGTATCAGGAAGAACCGCTTTTGTACATAGAAAAGCGCCTTTTAGGTTAGTATCTATCGTTTTATCCCATTCCTCTTCTGAGGTATCAAATAACTTTTTGACAAATACTGTTCCAGCATTATTAACTAAAATGTTAATGAACTAGAATTTTGCAATTGTTAATTTGATAAGAAAATCCACTTCTGAGGTGATGCTAACATCGCATCTTACACCAATTAATCTGTCATTAAATCTATCATCACTAGCATCATTATGTTTATTATCATCTATTATAATCATCTTTTTGATTTCTTTAACTGCTGAATCAATTTCACTTTGAGTTCTAGAACATATGACTACGTTTGCTCCCATTTTTGATAACAGAATGGCAACTTCTTTTCCAATGCTCTGCTACTTCCTGTAACTATTGCAGTAGTCTTATTTGACAAGTTTTTCTAATCTAATTATGAGTGAATACTAGACATAGAGGCTAGAAAATGTAATGAATAGGCCATAACGAGTAACTCACACACACTATAAAAATGCGAATAGGATACTTTTACAAACCCGATGCCCGGTTGCTATGCTAAAGAATGGAGTATATAAAGGGATCACTCTACAGACTTGGCATACTCAATCTCATTTTTATTTAGGGGATCGTAACATCATTAAAGGTTAAATTATCCGTTGCTATACAAAATTTAACACGATTAAGGTTTTTAAAATTGAGCGACCTATTACATGAAGAGGAGATTGGACAATGGAGAAGGACGCATTATTCGTCGGAAATCAACTCATCGCTAGAAGATAGGGAAGTAATAATTATGGGGTGGGTTTCGAGTAAGCGTGACCATGGTAACATCCAGTTTATTATCATAAGAGACAGGTACGGAGACATCCAAGTTGTGGCGAAGAAGAGTGAATGTTCAAAGCGATTATTTGGGCAAATCCAACAAATAAAAGAACACACTTCTCTTGCTATTCGGGGGACGGTTAGACCTCAAGAAAAAGCACCTAACGGCGTGGAGATCATCCCATTAGAGCTGAAGGCCTTTTCTATTGCTAGAAAAGCAGCTCCATTTATGATGCAAAGTAAGACATCTATAGGTATTGATACCAGATTGGATTTGAGGGCAATAGATCTACGTAGAAATATTCTTCAGAGTATTTTCCATATTCGTTATACCGTATTGAATGCAAGCAGGGAGTTCCTAGCGAGACAAGGGTTTATCGAGGTAAACACTCCAAAAATGATTGCTACCGCTACAGAAGGCGGTGCAGCATTATTTCCAATATTTTATTACGACAGAGAAGCATTCCTGGCGCAAAGTCCTCAATTGTACAAGGAGCAATTGACTATGGCTTTTGAAAATGTGTTTGAAATAGGCCCGATTTTTAGAGCCGAGCCGTCGCGCACTAATAGACATCTTTCTGAGGCAATATCTATTGATGTGGAAAAGGCGTTTGTAGATTACAACGATGTAATGAGTTTGCTTGAGAGAATGATATTGCATGTTCTAGATTCAGTTAAAGAAAAGAACAAAAATGATCTTGCTTACCTTGAGTTTCAATTGCCAACTATCGAATTGCCGTTCGCTAGATATTCTTATTCCGATCTTATAGAACAGTTACAAGGCGGTGGAGAACGCATTCGATGGGGTGATGACCTCTCACCTCAGGCAATGAAAAACTTGCCGGATGACAGGATGAATGGCTTTTATTTTATTACCGATTGGCCTACATCTATAAAACCTTTTTATGTAAAGCCAAAGTTTATGCCGGAGTCTGGTCGAGTCTCTGAATCTTTTGATCTAATGTACGGACCGTTAGAAATATCGTCAGGCAGTACAAGAGTAAACAGGAAGGACGAATTATTGGAAAGAATGAAAAAACAGGGATTAAATACACAAGCTTTTGATTACCATCTGAAAGTATTTGACTATGGAGTGCCTCCACACGCTGGATTTGGCGTCGGTCTGGAACGATTGATGATGGCTATTACAAAGATTGATAACATACGAGATGCATCTCTGTACCCACGCGATATAGACAGGTTAACCCCCTAGGATACGAGAGAAAAGTATTAGGCAGTGGCGTGTTAACATGATTTCAAAAAATGAAATAAGACATCTTGGTTGGCTTTCCAGGTTGGAATTAACGGACAGTGAGCTAGACAGATATGCGTCTCAAATCGATGAAATAATCCGGTATTTTGATAAACTAGATGCTGTTTCATTGACTGGAAGTGAGCCAGCCCGTTCAATCAAAAAGGTTTCTGAATTAAGAAATGACAATATTCACGTGTTCGAAGGTGATCCATTGGAATTTTCCAAAAATAGAAAGGACGGCTTTGTAAAAGGTCCAAGGATGGGCTAAATGCCAAACCATCTATATCGTCTTACTGCAGACCAGGTTGCTTCCGGCATTAAAAATCGAGACTTTTCTGCACAGGAATATATATCTCAGATTCTAGAAAGAATAGAAAAAATAGATTTCAAAATCAACGCTTTTGTCGCTGTGGATAAACACGGTGCGGCTGAAAAAGCACGTTCTATAGATAAAAGAATTCATGACGGAGAATGCACTGGTGGACTTGCAGGCGTTGCACTGGGTATTAAAGACAATATATGCACCAAAGGCTTGAAAACCACTTGCGCTTCAAAAATGCTTGAGGGATATGTTCCACCATATGATGCAACTGTGATTAAAAAATTGAAAGAAAATGATGCAATTATTGTTGGAAAGCTAAATCTCGATGAGTTTGCGATGGGCTCTACTACGGAGTTCAGCAAATATGGACCTACGCGTAATCCATGGAATATTAATTATGTCGCGGGCGGCTCCTCTGGTGGGAGTGCAGCGAGTGTAGCAGCATTAGAATGTGCCATGTCATTAGGCTCTGATACAGGTGGATCTGTAAGGTGCCCAGCTAGCTTTTGTTCCGTAGTAGGATTAAAACCAACGTATGGATGCGTCAGTAGATCTGGACTAATTTCTTACTCTAATAGTTTAGAGCAGATTGGACCTATAGGTAGGACGGTCTCTGATGTAGTGATGATTATGAATGCAATCGCAGGTACAGACGAAAACGATCCGACAACAAGAGCAACAGCCAACAGTTTGCCAACAGAGAGAACTCCTAATACTATGTCTTTCGATAGAATACCAAAATACAGCCTGCACCAAAACAACAGGAGTATTCGTGTTGGACTAGTAAAAGAACTTGTTGAAGGGGCTGATCCGGCTGTTTCAAAATGTATCTATTCTGCAGTGGACTTGTTTTCAAGGTCAGATTGTAAGTGTGAAGATACTTCAATGAAGTCGATTGAATATGCTCTCGCATCCTACTATACTATTGCTATGGCTGAAGCCAGTAGTAACCTTGCAAGATATGACAATATTCGCTACGGGTTTGACTCCAACCCTGAGGAGTATGAATGGAATACATATTTCGCAAAGGTTCGCAATAATTTTGGCGAAGAAGTTAAAAGACGTATTATTATTGGGTCGTATGTTCTTTCGGCGGGGTATTATGGAAAATATTATCTAAAAGCTCAAAAAGCAAGAGAAATGATAAAGCAGGAAATTAAATCACTGTTTGAAAAATATGATGTTTTGATAGCTCCTACAATGCCTATATTGCCATTCAAATTTGGTGAAAAGATCGATGATCCATTGAAGATGTATCAGATAGATATTGATACGGTTGTTGCTAACCTCGCCGGTATACCAGCAATATCAATACCAGTTGGATTTAGTGACTGTCTTCCTGTAGGATTGCAAATAATGGCAAATGAGATGGAAGAGCAAACCCTGTTTGATGTTGCATCATCTTTTGAAAGACTAGTTGATATTCACAAGAGTCCTGAGATATAATTGGTGGAAGTAAAGATCGGTCTTGAAATCCATTGTCAGCTGACAGGACTTCAGAGTAAATTATTTTGTTCATGCCAATGTGATTATCGAGGGAGGGCACCGAACACAAACATCTGCCCAATTTGTTCGGGTCTTCCTGGGACTCTCCCGCTCTTAAATCAAAGAGCAGTAGACTTTGCTAGTATGATTTCACTTGCTCTAGGATGTAAAGTTCCAGACAAGGTGATGTTTTACCGAAAGAATTACTTCTACCTCGATCTACCCAAAAATTTTCAAATAACACAATATAATGCGTATGGAATCACAAGTATCGGCGTTGAGGGGAGAGTCGATTATGGGATCAAGAGTACAAAGATTAGGAGAGTTCAGCTAGAAGAGGATCCAGGAAGACTAATTTACGATACTAGCTTTTATACTCTTATAGACTATAATAGAGCGGGCGTCTCTTTAGTAGAAATTGTCACGGATCCAGATTTTGCTGAACCAAAAGATGTTCGAATGTTTTTGA
>DAOM01000154.1:10656-13567 GCA_002501855.1 Candidatus Nitrosopolaris nunavutensis | reverse complement strand
ACAGAGAGTACCTATGGCAGCAGCACTGACATAATGCCTGATCAGTCAGTTGTTTATGCAACCTTTACACACAGCATTAATAAAACATTGACGGAAGGTGGTAAAGTCCTAATTCCAGTTCCAGCAGTCGGTAGGGCGCAGGAAATTATGTTAGTGATAGATAAGGAAATGCGCGAAGGTCGGCTGATAGAATCTCCCATATATATTGAAGGTATGATTTCTGAAGCGAGTGCTATACATATGTCATATGCTCATTACCTTGGATATGACGTGCGCAGATCGGTTTCTCAAGGTATTAATCCGTTCGAATCAGAATATTTCACTCAGGTAAATGGGCTAAGTAGAAGAGACGAACTTTTAAATGATGAGAGCCCTGCAATTATAATGGCGACCTCAGGAATGCTTGAAGGTGGTCCTTCGGTAGAATACTTCAAAGAAATAGCTCCATCACCAAGAAATAAGATTGTGTTCGTGTCTTACCAAATTAATGGGACGCTTGGAAGAAGAGTCATTGACGGCACTATGACAGAGGTAAGTATGTTAGACAAGAGTGGCAAGGTTAAAGTGGTGCCAGTAAGATGCCAAACTCACAAGATTGATGGCTTCAGCGGCCATAGCGATTTTAATCAGATTCTAAACTTTGTGTCGAGAATAAAACCAAAGCGAGTACTTGTTAATCATGGTGAAAAGTCTAAGTCTGAAAACATTGCCAGTGCTGTATATCATAGACTAAAAATCCGGTCAAGTGTTCCGGACAATAGGGAAATTATCAAATTAAGATAAACCGATGTATTTGTATACACACCTTTTTAGCCATGTATCACGAGTTATAATGTTAGATTAACGAATTGGCAATAAGATATAGATGCGTTAGCTGCAACATCGTGCTGAGCGGTGAAGGAGCCTCCAGACACTACCTTGCTAACCCAACTCATAAACTCGAGAAACTTCCCCCACCACTAAAGCCTGTAAAAAATACGGACGTAACGCGATAGTTTGGTTTATTCTCTTATACTCTCTAGGGTCGAGACTACTTGCCAAAGCATAGTCCTAATGTGTGATTGCATTTGGGGATTTTGGGTAACAGTGTCTAACGTGCTAATGGCGTTTGCAGCTCGGACAGACACAGTTCCACTCTTTTCATCTTTTAACGCAAAGTATACCTCTTTTATCATATTCCGGATGTTCCTCTGAATATTGATATTCTTGGATATGGTATCTAATGTGGCTATTGCATTTGACAAACGCTCCTCGTTTTCTTTCCGTTTTAATTCTTTCTTTGTTGTCGTCATATCTCTATACACCCTTTAACCGAAGACTGTTTTCTAGTTTATAACTAGTAGCTTTTGAATCTTTTTGTCGTTTGCTAGTCCTATTTTACAACTCAAGATAATATTATTCCAAATAATCATCCTGGTGAATAGGTGAAGGACACCCATTCACTCCGGGCAGCTATGAAGTGTTGCTTTAGCTGTTAATCATAATCTAACAAACTAGATTGAATCAAAGTTGTTCACAACTAGACAGTCACATGCTTCGAACATGGGGGATAAAAAAAGAAAATCATAAGTAGATCGATAAAGCATTTGAATGTGTTTAAGGGGCTTTTTTTAGCAAAACCAAAAAATACCCAAATTGAATTCGCATTTGTGATCATAATCTGGTTTTTGACGTATTTACATAAATTTATTTAGTCTAATATGTAAAGTTGACCGTGAACCCACATATGCAACATCGGTTTACTAACCTCGTCCAATTTTCTATTGTCATCCCTTCTCCTGCAGACTTTGACTAGGCTTTATTTTTTTAGAAATTAGATTCTTATAGCGCATAGATGGTCCAGTATTATTACGAACGCACCGAGCGAACAAGGGGATCTGATCCGTTGTAACATTTGTGAGATGAGAATAAATGTGGTTGCTATTGCAAAGCATACGCATGCTGCTTATCATGAATTGCGGAAATTGGATTTGGAAAAAGAGGTTAATAGGGTAAGGACGACTGATTGTTATGAAAACAATAGGTCGGTTGTTTCCATGTGGTAGACGCTGATCCCTGCTTCACTCAGACAACTTTGTCAAGTGAACGCTGAGGTGATTTATATATGACCTATAAAATCAGAAATAAATTTTACGGCCACAGCTATAAGTGATATAGAAAGTAGCTTCCGTAGTAGACTCTCTTTTACTCTATCTGAGATTTTTGCACCGATCTGTCCTCCCACAAACGCGCCTGCGGACAAAGATGCAGCATGAAAATAATCAGGATGTCCTAGAACCGCGTGGGTAACTGTGCCAACGAAGGAGGTTATCAAGAGTGCAATCTGTGAAGTTGGACTCGCGGTGGTTAACGTCATGCCCAAGACAAGAACTAGGAGCGGAACAAAGATTATCCCTCCTCCTACTCCAAAGAGGCTAGAGATTATCCCTGCGCCCAATGCTCCAGAATAGAACAACGGACGGAGGAGGATCGACTTCCTATTATTCCCCGTTGGTCCATTTTGTCTTTCTTTTGTGAAGGAACTATTGTAAGCAATATATATTCCTGCAAACATCAGAAGTATTCCAAAGTATATTTTGAAGGGCTCTATTGCTATAACGCTTGAAATAAATGCCCCAGCTATGGCGCCCGGAATTGCTACAGCCGCCATTTTCAGCCCAAAGTGATAATGTATTTTTTTTTGCCTGGCATAGCTTATTGTCGAAGAAGCGCTGGTAAACGTTACTGCAAAAAGGCTCGTGCTAGAAATCTGAGCAGGAGCAAATCCCATAAAGGTTAGAGCTGGCGTCATTATTAATCCGCCCCCTACTCCGATCATGGATCCCAAGGTACCTGCCCCCAGACCAACAATGATTAAAAGTGCAGACACAGCAAAGGGGTCAAACAAAGGTGGACACGTATCCTCTCTTCC
>DAOM01000154.1:0-10388 GCA_002501855.1 Candidatus Nitrosopolaris nunavutensis | reverse complement strand
CAAAGGTGGACACGTATCCTCTCTTCCTGTAGTTTTAATACGAATAAATCATTTTCTATTTGTTTGGAATCCGAACCAACGCTATCATCTTTATTTAGTTCGTCATTTGTGACTAAGTTTAACTAGTATTCGTCCTATTGGGAGTTAATTATTATTAGCAGATTTTTTTCAAATGGTTAGCACAAAATAGGCACATCCTAAAATAAGTAACAACTATCTGAAATCCGAGGTGTTAATGGTACTTGCAACAGCCCCAATAGCAGTGTAATTTATTCTTGAAGGATTCAATTCTTTCACCCAATTAAGCAGGGAACGAGCACTCCTTTCAGCTCAAAATATTCCAGAACTAAAAAGGAATTGTTTTATTCTAACAAAAATCGTATGTTTAGTCGGTAATCGTTGTAATTCTTAGTTCTTTTCTACTGATTTTCTCGAAGGGAAGTAACGAATTTTTCGTATCTGCACAACTTGCCGCTAAAAGATAATCGTCGAATTTAAATATATTAAACCCAATTTAACATCCACTTTGGATGCGTTTAGTTGTAATTGGTTTCGGAGTCGTCGGTCAGAGTTTCGCAAAATTATTGCTATCTCGTTCCGCCGATCTGTATAGGCTATACGGAGTTAACCCACGTATTGTGGCCTGCATCGACAGTGGCGGCTACGCGGTTTCCGCAACGGGACTTGATCTTCAGCGGTTACTTAACGCAAAGAAACTGTCAGGTACAGTCGGTGCATACGATAAAGAAAATCGCAAGTTCGATCCCCTTCGCCTCATTGAGAAGGTGGATGCGGAAATGCTACTGGAATTAACCCCTACTAATCTCGATAACGGTGAACCGGGTATTTCTAACATCATAGCAGCGATGAAATCGGGAAAACATGTCATCACGGTAAATAAAGGGCCTCTTGCCTTGGCATTTCCTTCACTATTGGAGCTTGCGAATTATAATAACATTAAGCTTCGTTTTAGTGGGACGGTAGGGGGTGGGACGCCAATATTAGAATTTGCAAAGCGATGTCTTAAAGGAGACAGCATAATGTCTTTCCAAGGAATTCTCAATGGAACCACAAACTATATCCTTAGCAAGATGGAGGAGGGACTTACCTTTGAAGACGCCCTCAACGACGCCAAATACAAGGGGTATGCCGAGGCAGTCCCTTTCCTTGACGTTGATGGTTTCGACGCAGCTGCCAAACTTGTAATCATGGCGAATTGGATAATGGGAATGAAAGTTACTATTAAAGATGTAAACAGACGTGGTATCAGCGGAGTCAGCCTATCAGATGTTCGGCGAGCTCATAAAAGGGGAAATGCGATAAAACTAATTGCAACATGTGACAATAAACAACTCGATGTGAAGCCGACCGAACTATCAAATGTGGATCCAATTTGCGTGAACGGAACCCTAAATGCGGTGACGTTTTCGTCTGAGCAATCAGGTGAACATACTATAATTGGTCAAGGCGCAGGGGGCATTCCAACTGCAAGCGCGGTTCTTCGAGACCTAATAGACATTCGAAATACTATTTTTGAACAACGAGAGAATTTATGAACAGAAAAGAGAAAAAAAATGACTGTCAGCACCAGTGCTACTCTAATAAGACTAAATGAAGCTAACTGAATAATGATTTTGGACTGAACTAATCAACTATCTTCTTGCTTGCTTATGTCTATCATGCAGATAACGATTTCCAATGATAATCCTCTTCACCCATTCATGCAGACAACAGAAAATTTTTGCTTTGTCAAAAGGATTAATAGCCTGATAAGGTGTTTCTAAATAAGTGTATAGTGGGGAATTGGAAGTACAGGCCAAGCGGAAAGCATTGGCTGTTTTGCAAGATGAATTTAGTAGGATTTTAAATTCGGCAAGGGAATTGTCTGCTCTCACTACCTCACTTGTCAGGGGAGACATTAAGGATATACAGGCATCATTGGAAAGGATGAGAACTGCCGAAGAAGAAGTAGAGAATCTCCGCCGCAAAATTACCCGAGAAGTTGCAGAAATCGGAAGCCTGATGGTTTACAGAGAGGACGTATTGAGAGCCGCCTATCTTATGGACGATATCGCAGGTTACATCAGCGGAGTATTGTTTAGACTTGCCAATATGAAATTAACATCTCTAAAGAAAGGAAAATTTGATGAAGATTTAGAGCAGCTAATTGGAATGGTCGTTGACGCGATTTTTAAATTGAACGAAATGGCTAGGGCACTCAGTATTAATCCAGGAAGTACGATTGAGCTTGCACAAGATGTTGCAAAATTGGAACGAAAAGTTGATGCAAGGTACAGGGCCGTCATCATAAAGGCGCTCAGCGAAATCTCCGTTACTAAGGATTTACTTCTCTTAAAAGATGCGATCGAAGGGATCGAAGGTATGGCTGATAAATGCCAAGAGACCTCTGATTCGCTTACTATATTGGCACTGAGTATGTAATGCATCCTATCAAAGGGATATTGGTAGAAAATAGAATAATTGTCTGGAATATAGAACACTCGCGTGCTTTATTTGGAAACGGATACTACGGTAAACCGTTAGGAGTCCCAAAACCAAAAGGAATCCAATTTGATTCCCCACTAATTTTGGATTTGATGGAGGGATGTTACTTGAGTCAAATAGGAAAACTCGAAATATCTAGTAATGGTGGCAGACGATTATCATCCAAAGATATCCGAGCTATATGCAAGAAGGAATATGCAAATTTTGAGATAAAGTACATGGTTTTTCAGAACCTACGTGACAGGGGCTATATCGTATCACCAGGTCTTAAATTTGGCTGTGACTTTGCCGCTTACGAGCAGGGACCGGGGATTGACCATGCACCATATTTAGTGCAGGTCTTCAAGCCGACCGACCATATGACGGCAACAGGAATTGTGCTTTTTGGAAGGTTAGCCACAACTGTGAAAAAGCAGTTTATCCTAGCAATCCCGAGGACTAAGGACAGAAAGGTTGATTTTGTCGGGTTTGAATGGTGGCGAGCCTAGTAAAATAGAGCAGGGTGTAGGTTTATCGATTCAGGGACAACTGAGTTGCAGGAATTTTGTTCGACCAACGGGCCTTTTGCTGTGGCAGGTCAAACTTTACAAAGTTTTCTCCCGAGATTGTGAGACGAGTGGCAAATTTATCATAGCCTGGTTCGAGCCAGCCCTTATATCTGATAGAGTTTTTGACGATGTCAAATACGCTTGGCTTTTTCTCATCGACTTCTTCGTAACAGGATAAAAGTTCACCATACCTGATTTCTGTTTTCTTGTTAAAATGGGATAAATAATAGGCAAACACAGCGGCCTTTTCATAGTGATTGGACGGTTTTTTTTGTGCATAAAACTCCCTCAATCCAATCTTGTCTTCATTTGCTTTTAGATGTACAGGAATTGGCGGGAGAGTTAGAGACTGTTTTGAGGAGCTATGCCTCGTATTGTTCGTTTGCATTGCCGATAACTTTGTCTCTGTATGGAGAGGTAGAGATTTTTTATAAATTTCTTCTTGTTTGGAAAGGCCTTGTTCGACTCCCATGCCCATGGCCTCTCTAATTGCAGAATTGAAGAGTTCTTCAAACTTTTCTAAATGCTTGTCAACAAATGTAACAGTACCTTCTAATTCTACGATACCTTCCTTCGCATTAATTTTAAATTTTGCCTCTGGAACGCTCAATGTTGGTACGAGTAGCTACCTTTTAATTAAGTTGTCGGTACAATACCGTAACCTTGACCTCATCGTACACGAGAGAAACGAATCGATCATTTTAGTGCTCATCAGCCAGATCAGGACCAGATACTCACTCAGAGGTTAACTTTAATAGTCGTGGGAAAGTGCTTAATCCGTGAAAGCGCAATCTTTTAGACCTTCTTTGAAATTTAACGGTAAAATAGTTGTAATCACTGGAAGCGGTACAGGAATAGGTCAGGCGATTGCTAAAAAATTTGCAGAAAACGGCGCACACATCGTGATTATGGGGCGAAGAAGAGAACCATTGGAGCTTACCTCTGCAATATTATCAGATACTGTAAAGGCTGCCGGTTCGACTGGCAAAGTACGATCTTTCCATGGGGTAGACGTGGCAGACGAGGTTGGGATTAACAATATGTTCAAAGTTATTAAAGAAGAATTTGGAACGGTCGATATTATCATAAATAATGCGGGAGTGTCAGGTCCGGTGAAGGTATTTACTAGTGCCACTCATGCGGAATTCAAGGAGTGTGTAGCGATTCATCTTACGGGGGCTTTTTGGACTTCGCTACAGGGAATTAAGTCAATGGAACGAGGTGGCAAGATAATTACGATTGCCACATTTTTCACTGAAGAGAATCGCTATGAGCAAAGACCGTATCGATTTAGAGCTCCCTACACTTCTGCACAAGGATCGAAGAATAGGTTGGCAGAGGCTCTGGCTTGGGAGCTCGTAGAAAAAGGCATAAAGTCGATTGCTACAAATCCGGGTCCTGTCCACTCAGATCGAATTTATAAAACTGTCTACCCCAAGGCAGCAGCCGAGTTCCTAAGAATTGGTGGCTATCAAGGCCTCACATCTATAGAAATTGATAGAGTTTTAACCATATTACTTCAGCTACTCGGTCAACCTGAACCAATTATTTCGGAGGGCATAAGAGAAGCCGCCGACGAAATCTCGAAATCCCAGAAGAGTAATAGTACTGACTCATTTTCAAGTGTTGCGAAAATGGAGGCAGTACTCTCTGGGTTACTTGCGAAGGTACAAGAAATCGCCGAAAAGATACAATTCAATACTGCCAAGATGATAGTCGACGGTGAATTTCTGACTCAAGACGACGTTGCGACTATGGTATTGAATCTGTGTGACGATGTTATAAGCAAGTTAATTAACGGTAGGGTTGTTCCCAACGATCGCGTATTTTATCCAGTCAAACCTCTAGTTGGAACTTCGATCTTGGGAACAAATTTACCTCATCCAAAAATTAAGGACAAAGTTGTTGTCATTACAATAACATCTTCATCGGAAAAGGATCTGGATCGTGCAAATAAAATCGCGGCAGCGTTGTCTTCTAGCAATGTCAAACAAGTTGTAATACTTACCAAGAATCCCGCAGATTTGACACGATTCAGAGGTTTCCACAGTCACTTAGTCAATCTTTCAGAAGAAAAGAGCGTACGAATGATTTTCGAAACGGTTAGATCGAAATTTGGCAGTCTAGATGCGTTGATACATCTCACAGGAGACTACGATTATGATTTACCTTTTTCCTCTCTGGCAAGAGCACAATGGGATTCATTGGTTGACAATTTCATTAATATCCCCGGTTTGATCGTGAAGGAAGCGGTTAATATGATGGCACCTGAAGGAGCACCGGATGAACCGGTGAAATTCAGAGGCTCTAAAGGAGTGGTTGTAATCATCGGCCCTGATGCCCCTGTGGGTAAAAAGATTTCGGGAACAGTCAGAGCTCGGTCAGAAGTTTTCAGAGGTGCATTACGGCCATATACTGCCACCGTGAATCAAGAGCTTGCTGATGTCTTGGGTTCCGATATTCGACTCTATCTCGTACTGCCAGGAAATATAGAAGGAGAGCCGCCTGATACTGAAATGTTGAAAAACTCCTTAACTCATCTACTCTCGGTTTCATCTCTCAAAAGAAGTGAAGTAATATTTTACATAGATGAATCGAAAAGTTAAATTATCATTATGATGATACCCCGGCAGAGTCAGCATACTGCTGCCCTTGGAGAACAATTGCCTGTCTACTCTAAGAACTAATTAGCCAGCACAATAAAATATTCCTGATAAGCCCTAGGATTATGCTTTGCCTGCATAACCTTTTGATGGTTGGCTGAACATTAGTATTATATTTATATTTTGAAGTTGTTTCTCATGAGTATGTTCGATCCTGCCAAACTTGTGGTTGAAGGATGGAATGGTTACGTATGAGAAAACAGGAAAAGTGAAAATTTGCTGGCCACATGATAACCGAAGTGCTCCGTTCCATCATAAATTCACTAATAATTCTTGAAAAGCTTGGAACGTAAAAGAAGTATGTGATTGAAAAAGTGACCGGGGAATAAAAATACGAAAGCTACTCAGACTGCGTGTGAGGCAGTAAAGCAGTTTAACTTGTGACTTGCTCGCTAGTTGATTCTGGGTTCGACGTTGAGGCTGGAGACGATGATGTGGACGATGGTCCCCCATTCACAATTTCAGCAGTGGCGAACCTGTTTCCGACCTGCACCACTCGAATCTTGGCGTTCTGACCTACCTTACCGTTCTTCACAAAGATTACAAATCCCTGTATCCTTGCAATACCGTCACCTTTCCTACTGATCTCCGTAATCTGTACGTCATAGTCTTTACCAGTTTCGACTGGTTTTGGACCAAAGTTATCGTTTCTTCTGAATCCTCCGTAACTCATTCTTAATACCTTAACTCAAGTCAGATAATGAACCATATATAAACTGTCAAAAGCGCGATCCGGTGTGTGTTTAGGTTCCAACTCTAATTCCGGGCTCGCATATTGACCGCAAGCATTCTATTGCTGAAAGTATTGCGAGAAAACTGGTCTTTGGATTATTCGGGCTCGGAACGTTTCGCACAGTTATAGACATCTCTCCGAAAGCACCCGTCGCCTCAATTTGATGTTGATTTACAGTAATATTAGGATCCGCAATAATTCTGACTTTCGTTTGTTGAATGCCAATTCCCGCAAGGCTGAGTACTGCCGCAACATTGATATTGGCAGGAAATTTGTTGACTGCGTCTGCTGCGGTCCCTTGAAAAACCAACGTCTTTTTTTTTATGGAATTCAATCTTGTAGGCTCGGAATTAAAAAAAGGAGCACCGGCTAGAGCTCTGGGATTTTTTGTTGTTGTGAGCGTCACTGAATCTAGCATTCCTTTTACACTCTTAATCGCATCTATGCCCGCGATCGCACCGGAGGGGACATAAATATGAGTTCCATTCGTGTAGACCACACTCAACAATTGGGATAAGAAGAACTCGTCTGCTAATGCCCCAACGCTCATTATGAGCAGATCCTTCTTATTTTCCACAACATGTTTACTAAAAGTTTTTGCCGCTGCCTGAGAGGCAGCTTCAATAACGATGTCCGCATCTTTGAATTCAGAAGAAGTGGTCAATTCTGAAAAGTTTGAAAATATAGCTACATTATCTTTACGTAATCGCAATTTCAGTTTCTGTGCCGCATCTTCGACGGTATCAAATAGCGCTATCAGCGTAGCGCTTCCTACTTTACCAGAATCTATGGCTACCGCTAGTTCGCTTCCAATAGTTCCACAACCTATAAGGCAAACCTTCATCAGAAACACTGATTTTTTACGTCGATAGAATCGTAATGCCTGTCATTACTTCAGGCTTGTTAATTTTCTAACGTCTTCCGCCTCGCTCTGGCTTCTTCTGCCCTGGTGGTCGCCTTTTCTCAAAGCGTTTAATAAAGTTATTCTTATTACGCAACTTTGAGACGGGGCTAAGTCTTACCTTCCCTTGAATTTTTGGAGTCTGCCCCCTTACCTTCCCAGCCTTAGTCAGAGATCCATGCGTTGGCATTGCTGGCGATTATTGAAGCTACATCTAATATATACATATGCACATTCATCTCAACACAGCTATAGTGGCAAGTATTGCCTACGACATGAACCAGTAGGGCAATCATCTCCTCGATTATACTCATTTAAATGTGCTGTGAGACATGTACGATTATGATGCTTGAAGCAGACTACAAACATCGAGTGCTATCCTTGAAGAAGGCAAAAAACGCAGTGATTCTAGCACATAACTATCAGCTGCCTGAAGTGCAAGATGTCGCTGATGTTATAGGTGATTCATTAGCACTCTCACGAACTGCCGCCCAGTCAGACGCCGATACCATAGTGTTCTGTGGTGTGCACTTCATGGCGGAGACCGCTGCTATCATTTGTCCAGATAAGCAAGTTTTAATTCCTGATCCTGACGCAGGATGTTCGCTCGCTGCTAGTATTAATGCCCGTGAATTGAAATCTTGGATAGCTGAGCATCATGATGCTGTAGTAGTAAGTTACGTTAACACCTCAGCAGAAGTAAAGGCCCTGTCAGATTACTGTTGTACATCTTCTAATGCGGTTAATGTAGTGAACAGCATACCCTCGAATAGAGAAATACTATTCCTGCCAGATATGTTTCTCGGATCATATGTAGCTAAAATGACAAAGAGGAAAAACATGTACATTTGGCCCGGTGAATGTCACGTACACGCTGGTATAAAGGCTGAAGACATTAATGAGATGTTCAAGAATTTCAACAATGCTGATTTCCTGGTGCATCCGGAGTGTGGTTGTACCTCAACAACATTGTATCATATCGCGACTGGAGAATTGGAAAAATCTGCACATATACTTTCCACCGAAGGAATGATGAAACACGCATCCGCATCCGCTGCAAAGCAGTTTGTAGTTGCAACAGAAACGGGTATACTCTACAGAATGAAGAAGGAAAATCCACATAAACAATTCATACCTATTAAGAAAGACGCTATATGCAAATATATGAAATTGATCAATTTGGAAAAAATTCAAAATTCGCTTCTTAATAACGTGTACCAAGTTAAAGTTCCTCCTAAAACCGCTGTGAAAGCACGAGCTGCCATCGAGCGGATGCTAGCAATATCGTGACTGAAGAATACAAAGGGGAAGGAAGAAGGTGTGAGTAGCGAACTAAGATGGCTGGCAATCACTGTTGCTCATTATCTCTAGGCTATAATCAATTGCTTTTGGAGAATGGGTTAGGTACCCGAGCGAAATAATATCAGGTTGTAACTTTGCGTAATCAGCTATGTTATGCGGATCAATCCTTCCTGAAATCTCTACTTTGACTTTTTTACGAACGCCCATTTTTCTAATCTGGGTTATTGCAGCTTTTGCTTGCTTTGGAGAAAAGTTATCGAGCATTATGATATCTGACCCTGCCCTAACCGCGGAGACCATTTCGGCCAAATTCTTTACTTCACATTCCAATAATAAACAACCGTTAATTTTTTCTCTCGCCAGTCTGATAGATTGTTCGATCGAGTCGGCCAATACCAGATGATTATCCTTTATCAAGGCCATGTCATCAAGTTTAATTCTATGGGTCACTCCACCTCCTAATAATACAGCTTTTTTGTCGAAAGATCTCAGTCCTGGAGCGGTCTTCCGGGTACAAGCAACTTTTACGGATCTGTTAATTTTTCCAACCATCTCAACAAGTTTCCGAGTTTCCGTTGCAATCCCGCTCATTCTCATTATCAGATTTAATGCGGTTCTCTCTGCTTGGAGTATAGCGAGCGCGCTGCCAGAAATATTCATTACTATACTGCCATCTTCTACACGAGATCCGTCTGTCACTAAGGTCTGAACTCTGCACTTACAAATGTCGAAAAGGATTGCGGCTTCCTCAAGACCAGCTATTATTGCCGATTTTCCGGATTTACAGATAATTTGGGCGCAAGCAGAGAGATCTGGTGAGAGAACGCTTTCGCTAGTAACGTCCCCAGTGCCCACGTCCTGCTGTAAGAAACTTATTAGCGATTCTCTAACCTCAAGATATGCACGTAAATTCTTCATCTTTCGTTTTTGTCACGATTAAGCCACCTTGAGCGCGTATTTATGTGGAACTGTTATATCGAGTGTGGCCGCCACCATAGATTTTGCCGGCTCAAAAATCAGGATAATGCCAGACCAGTCTGGGCTTAGATCGGCCGACTTACAAACTGGACAAACCTTTCCAACTGTGACAGCTTTGCACTTTTTACAAGCTAGTTCCCTAGCCAATTATTTATTCCCACCTGCTCCGCCTTTCTTTTCCTTCAGAGGTGCTGCCGCCGGTGGCTGCTTTGCTCTAAGCACCTCCTGTTCAATCCATTCAGTAGCACCAAGGAAGGGTTGTCTACAGGTTATGCCTATTTTTCCCATTGCAGCTCCCTTCCCAAGACTTATGGCTGTAACCCTTGCGCGTATACGCGAGCCAATTTTTAAACTTTTGGCTGTTTGATTGGCGACTATGACACCTTGTTTAACGTCGCTTCTCAGATAATCATCGGTAATCTGCGACAGGTGTAACAACGCATCAGTCGGCCCAATTCTCACAAAAGCTCCGAAATCAGTAATTTCGACTACTTCGCCCTCCACCACTTCCTGCAACTTTGGATAGAACGTTAATGCCTTGAAGGTTACCCTATGGTAGGTAGCACCATCGCCTGCCACCAGTTTACCAACTGAATTGGCAATAGCATCAATGATCATTATGACGTATCCGAGCTCAGGACTGATCATACTCTCGTATTTTTCTTTTAAAATTCCAATAGCTGTATCCTTCAATGAATTTTTTAATCTACTAGGAGGAATTCTAACTACATCACTCATATGCACTATTTCAAACATAA
>DAOM01000203.1:5321-5443 GCA_002501855.1 Candidatus Nitrosopolaris nunavutensis | reverse complement strand
GGTAATGAAGAGGAGGCGGAAGATGGTGGTGGAGGGGCAGCCAGACTGTAGTTTACTGTCTGCACTTTGTCAAGTTCGGCGATGTAGCGATTCACAGCAATTTCCTGGGCAATGTAGGGTCC
>DAOM01000203.1:0-4991 GCA_002501855.1 Candidatus Nitrosopolaris nunavutensis | reverse complement strand
CCCCATTGAATTTTCTTGGCATCGGCGATAGTGTTATTGATAGCCATAAGTGAGCCTGTGACAATTGTAATTGCCAGAATAGTAAACAGTCTGGTGTAAATCTGCTTTCTTTCTGGTATTACTATTATCTTTGAGCGCCTGTTATCCAGGAAACCATACGCAATGAAAAAGGCGCCCATGATAAGAGTTCCCAATATCGCGTACTTTGTATTATAATTAATATTGAAGCTGAAAAACATAGTGAAGCCGGTCCACAAGAGTGTCACGCCAAGGATTTGTTCCATTGTTGAAATATATGACAATAATTTGGGTTTACTTTCTGACGCATCTGCTATGTATCTTGATGCGATGCTAATCCCTCCTGCAACGCCGATGTAAAGAAAGATTCGAATCCCAATTGCTGATAAAAGAGAGGGAATTATTAGCGTCAGGACGGGAATAAGCGGTATTACATGCTGCTGGGCGAAACTGCCATCTGATGGAATGTTTGTAAAAGGCACTAGGAAAATGTTTGGAAGTAGTCCAAGTCCTAGATCGTGTCCTTCCAGTAAGAACACGGCACTGATTCCAAATATCAGGTTAGTAAATAACGGTGCAAATAAAACCACCTTTGTTATCTGCCATATTATAAAACTTCTCTTCTCCATTTTGAAATCCGGATACCGTATTGGCAGCTTGGAACGTTTGGAAGCAGTTTTTGAATAATAAGACGAAGATGAAGCTGAGGACGAAGATGAAGAATCATTATCGCCACGCTTCAAAAAGTTGACAAGCAGGTGGATGCCGTACCAAGTGATGGAATTTCTGTGCCGATAATTTACTCGTACTGCAGCGATGCTGCATAATATCAGACCGGAAACAATCGAGTAATACAATGGTTTTGTGAAAACGTTACCAAACTCAACAACGTTCAAGAAAAGGTTTACAGACTGGCTACTGGCTACCCAAAATATAATTAGGCCAATTATTACAAATACGGCGATACGAACAATTCTCCATATTTTGAATCCTGGAGTGCCACTATCCTCGTTAAAGGGATTCCACAAAACCGCCTGCTCTATTTGGTGCTAAAGGCTCCTTTTAATGTATATGTTTTTAATTCAAGTACATAGAGCGGCACTTAAAGAGTGCCTCCCGGGAGGTAGACCGATACCAAGTCTGTATTGGCGTACTGATTGAATGACTAAGATTGTTAGAATTCTCCCTGATGCGGATGGTTGTTTTCTCCTTTATCTAACTCAGTCGTAGATTTATTCACTAACTCTTGAACTTCTAGAAATTTTCTGCGATCAAATTAATTTCCAATTTAAAAAACGCTCTGGATTGGGATTGTATATTTGTAAGCGGATCATTGAAGCTCATGGAGGTAAGATATGGGGTGAAATTAATGATGATAAAGGAGCGACTTTTGGTTTCAGTTTGGCTATAACCACAGAGTAGTTGAGTTTTAGGAGGAGAACATAGGAAATTCATATTCCTTCGAGCGCTCTCAGGAGCTTCATGCCGTTAGGCGTGCCAAAACCTGTACAGGGGTCCCAACCACTCGCGGCTTTGTACCCTTTCATCCTAGTAAAACCTTTCATGCCAGGAGAGCGTTTAGCCACTATTTTTTTTGTCCTATTATTGCCCTTTTTGACGTCATTCAGGACACCAGCTGGACCAAATCGCCTGTAAAGTAATGGATTAAGAAATCCCACATTCTTACGAATACTCTCGTTGAAAAGTGCTAGTAATCCAGCCCAGAGGGGCGTTGCCGCACTAGTCCCACCCCTTGGTTCTACCTTCCCATGAACAGGGATATTGTAGCCGGGAGATGCTAGACAAGCTACATCAGGTAAACCTCGACCATTAAACCGTGTTTTATTAGCTGAGGGCGGGATTTTTAGTCCCTGTTGATAGCCTGGTCTTGGAAAACGGTCGCTCACTCCTCCGCCGGTTGCTCCATCTTTATCATTCCACACGGCTTCATTGGCCGATGGATCCAGTTCCGTACCTCCACAGGCCAGGACATAAGGACTAGAAGCTGGAAAATGAACATGTGCTAGATTATCACTTAGCACTCCATCTTGCGCCCTTAAGTCAGACGATCCATTATCCCCGGAAGAACAACAAATTGTTTTTCCCAACGCAGCCGCATCTTGGAATGCCTCGTTCATCGAATCCATGTATTGACTTCCACGGGATTTGTCTTCAGGAGCACCCCAACTAATTGAGATCACTGAAGGATTGTGTTCCCTGTCATAAATCGCTTGTTTAACAGCATCAATTGAACCATTAGTTGTGCCATCACAGAAATAGACTACGATTTTTACTGCCGGCGCAATTGCACCTGCTATTCCTATATCTAACATGACCTCGCCATCCGCTTCTAAGTCTATACCAGGATTATTCTGACTATTACCAATGGATACAGCCAATACGTTTGGACTCCTAATTTTAAGGTCTTTAAAATACCTATCAAGCTCTTCAGCAACAAAACCGCCACCTGTCTCGATTATTCCTATACAAACCCCAGCTCCGTCTAATATCCTTCCATCCCGAGATCTAGTAGGAAAGTTATAACGCTTTGCTACCTTCTTGAGTGTAACGAAGTGACTCTCTCCTCTCGCAGCCCGAGTGTACTTGCGATTTCTGCCTGTTTTTACGAGGCGTCGATTATAACGCTCAAAATGGTGGCGATTATCTAGGCCATGTACGCCCCGGACGATAGAAGAGATCTCGTCCGGTACGTGTAGCCATCCCTTTCGACCGCGGTAAATCTTCCCATTGTAATTGTAATCTTTCAATTTAACTCCAAATGCAGAGGAAATCGAACCAACGGTGCCGCGAAGCACCACAGAACGTTTTATTGCATTAGCACTCATTACTTCCAAGTCATGGCCGCGCGCAAAATCCTTTATTTGGTCCAAGTCACCTGGTGACGCACCATGGGAGCGCTCCAGTTCCTCATGAGTCAGATACTCACGTTCATGTGGCAGACGGTTCCCTATCTCCTCTATATGAACTTGTAATTCATTAAGGTTGTCTGCTGCGTGAGGATTTCGCTCTGTTTCTAGGGCTCTTCGTCAGCACAGTCATGTGAAAGATTATATGGTTATTACTGCTTACGGGTTTGTCCTCTTTGTTAATGCAGCTCAGGCTAGTGTCCTGCAAGCGGGTTATCCACCCTATGGACTGGCTAATGTCTCATTTGTAGGGTTAGCATCCTTTATGATACTAACCGGACTTTATAATTCAGCAATCTCTGTAGCACAAGATGTAAAATTACGTCAGTCAATTAAAGCCTCTACCCTACAACAATCATCAAAATTACTAGACAGTATCGGGACCGCTCAAATGACAAAGGAAATTGAGGATAAAGTGATGAAGATGACACAAGACAACGCATCAGTGTTAACCGCACAAAGTGGAGTAGAGCCATCACTAACAGACAATGAAATAAAATCGTATTTAGATAAAGTATTGGAAGAGTTAGTTAGAGTAAGGGGAAGGCAAGAATAGAAATCAAGCGCAAAAAATTAAAAAAAAGAATTACAAGCGAGAATGAGGCTTTGCAAGTAAAGAATTTCACATTGATACGGTGGTTCCGTTATTCTATAAAAAAAGAATTTAAAGACCTGTGATTAATTTGGGTATCTTATGTCATTAGTTCTAGAATGCACTTTGTCGGCACCGATGTTATTAATTCAACTTCATTCTCATCAAATAGAGGCGTGTACTGATTAAGATTGGTATCACCCCTGCTGTGGTACTTGCAAGATAAGTATCGAAACTAACGTGCCAGCTGTGTAATTCATGGATGGTGATAAATAACATAGATTTTCTTAAGCTGGATATTCAATATAAGTGTCACTTCCACTCGTGCCAATTTCTTCTTTATATGCTCTTTTGCAATCTATTCCTTCTCTACGGTGAACTCTGTAGTCGTAGATGTATCGGTGGGAGAGGATCCTCCCTTTTCGACTCTGATATTATATGTTTTTGGTTCGATTTTTTCGGGAACAGTTATAATTATTTTCTTATCACTCCAACTCTCAATTTTGTCTACTGTGATATTTTTAGAATCATGATTTATTGGTTCAAAAAAAACAGCAGCATCTTTTTGATCCGTTCCGAAATTAGTGCCGAGAATGGTTATAGGTTCCCCTTTCTTACCGGTGGCAGGTATGACCTCTGTAATGGACAAAACATCTCCCGTACTAATTTTGTTTGTTACATATGCTCCCTGGCTTATCGCCATCAATGCCAGAAATACAGGATTAATGTCAGGCACGCTAAGTTGCTCTACTATATCCAATCGGCTAAATGTCTGAGAAAACAAAAATATCATGTATATAGCAATGGTAATCCATGTCCAGGCAAATGTTTGAAATCTAGCCAAGGTAGGCTTACCACCTTCCATAAGCATACTTGAAAAAGGAGGCAAGACTTTCGGAGCCTTCTTAGCTCCATACTTGATTTGTGATGCTGCGGCATTAGCAACTGGGACTGCGGCGCTAATGCCCATAAGAATTAGGAGGTTATTAGGTATAAAAGTACCAGATAATATTGGAACCCCACCAATAAATCTAATCAGATATATTCCAAAGAAGGCAAAACTAATCACCAGCGTCCAGACAAAAAACTGAAAGATGGCAAGGCTCGGATAAAGACTCTCATCTCTAATGATGTTGGTGAATCCAGCAATGATATCTGGTAGGGACCTGCTTTTTGGAATACTCGGACCATCATTTGCATTGTTGTCGGCTTTGATATGCTTGCGAAACTTTCTAATCATCCACTTAGCAACAAGAACTATAACAAGAACAAAAAATGCAGACGAAATGAAAGTGACTACAGCACTCCAAAATGACACACTGTGAGGAACAAATTTTATGTTTATAGAAACAGTACCAAGGTTGCTTGTTTGATTTCCGTTGTTCACCCTGAATGTAAAATTATCCGTTCCGTTGTAGTCTATGTTGGGCTTGTACACTATGCTGTCTCTTATA
>DAOM01000204.1:3063-5388 GCA_002501855.1 Candidatus Nitrosopolaris nunavutensis | reverse complement strand
TTTTGATTACCTCCATTTCCTCCATTTGCTATGCCTTGGCTGAGATCCGTAGAGCCACCCCTCCCCACATTGCCATTGATTGAAAATCCAGAGTTAAGCGTATTACCCGTACCACCAGTCCCTCCATTAGCGGCACTCTTCTGGACGAACTGGGATATATAGAACGTGATCTGCATAACACCAACGTTAGAGTTACTGGACCAGGTCGGGCAAATTGTGCTAGGGGAATTGATATTCTTCCATCAGATATCCAAAAGTTACGTAAGCGTTTGGGGGAGTAAAGATATTTAATATCAACGTTTTCCAATACCTTATATCTAAATAAGATTCAACTAGTTATATTAATACACTTTAGGATACTATAATACATATTATAACGACGCGAGTTGTTAGGTTGTCGTTACTGTCGAGATCATAAGTCTGCTTCGTATTGGTGCAACGGCTACGCTAAATACAATTTATGAATTCTTTCAATCAATAAACAATGATCACAGGCTACCTCTGTGGTCACATAAACAAGATGGTTTTCGCCCAAGGGCATAGTAATGCGTTTAATCTTTTCGTATTCTGCCAATACATACTTTCCTCTTCCGATCTTTGGTGCAAGCTCAGCGCGTATCTTCCATCCTTTCAACGCCATTTCAAGGGATTTTTTGCTCTCTTTTGAACTGAGCAGATTCCTAGTGCCTTCGCGGTGACCGGAGTACATTATTTCGCCCTTCAAATCAGATATAGTTACAACCCTAATATTTTGATCACTATTCAATATATTTTCATAAATGTGCTTAAAATCGGTCCATGTATGATGAATAAGTTTTTTTTGATGATCTGTTGCTTTGCACTTGTCAGAACAATAACAATTTCCGCAACAAGAACACTCTATCGCGTAATCTTGCGATTTTGTGCCGCAAGTTGCACAAGTGGTGCTCATATCCATGGTAGTAATAAGGAGCACCTAAGATAAAAGGATCCAAATTCATAAACCCTGGGCCAGTTACCGTAACCTCTTGATCGATACGCGCATTGCCAGATATGTTAGGTAGTGGTGATACTATATCTGATAAATCAAGGTTGTTAAGGGACTGCAGTGCGACAGCCGGATCAACTGAGTGGTATGTGCATATACTGCGAAATCCGGTTCTGAAATTCATTCATTTCGTTGCGAGTTGTATGACAAACAAACGAAGACCCCAGATATTTACATAAACTCTATTATTATGGATTCAAGAGCCAAACAGGCCACCGGTCAGTAATGGAAAGCCTACCCTCGTCCAGAAGTTACAGATATGGCAATGGGGCAAGACAGTACTTTCTCAACCGTGTTAGTATAGTTTTTGCAGTCTTCTTGGTGACATCACGTAGTTACATTTCGATCCATTCAATTCAATTTATAAGAGCATTTCAACCCTCCACGTCTTCCTAGATATATTAGGGAACGTTAGGAAAATTGACGAGATTTATAAGACTATAAGATCCTCCGAATTAGTAGGCAAATAGGCATGGGCGGTAGAAAAAGAAAAACAATCACAAGGCCACAGCGAAAGACTCGTAGTACTCAAGGACGCTGTCCAAAATGTAGTACAATAGTCAAATTCCTAGTAACTGGTCCTGTTGGGAAAGAAATCTATGAATGTACTGGGTGCATGACAAAATTTCCAATAGACGAGTTATAATGAGATTAAGATAGTGTTACGGTGGCATGGCCGCTACTTGATACCACTTAGATCTGCTAACCTTCTTGTAATCACCCTTCTGGGATTCTCTTACTCTTTATCTTGTCACGCCTAACAATTTCTTTGTCAATTTCTTCTTGTTTTATTTTCTCTCCCCTGCGTCCTGGGGTTTTCCTTTCCTGTTGATTTACTTTTACTCTTTCTTCAACCAATTCGTCATTTTCTCTATAACTGTGAGCGTCCTGTTGCCTTTTCTTTCGCAACTCTTCTGCATACCTTTCTCTAAAAGATCTCTCTTGATCTGTGTCATTATCAGACATGTAAATTAAACCTGAAGGACATAATCAATACATCACATTTTTATAAATTTTTAGTTACAAGTATTCTATGCCTGTTTGGAAATGCAATTAGATTATAATAGCTCGCAAGCAATACAAATGCCTCCTAAAGATAGATATATTTGAATATATCCCACCTAAACGCACTATATTTTTGAAAATCGAAAACTAAAGCGGTAAAAATTAGCGTCCGTCCTAGCGATGGCGTTGCTCGCTGTCTTTACAAGGCCATGATGTTCCGTTCTTAAACTCACACTTACTGATTCCCTTTGTGTGTGACATGTTTTTTATGAGCTTGCACAGCTGGCTGTTGT
>DAOM01000204.1:0-2763 GCA_002501855.1 Candidatus Nitrosopolaris nunavutensis | reverse complement strand
TGTTGTGGCTGTTGTTCCTGTTGCTGCAATGCTATCCTATATTCATCTATTTTCTTCCTTGTTCGCAATTTGGCTTTATATTTCAAGTTTCGTGGCCTCGTTCTTAATCTATATCCACAACATGGGCACCATAATCCGTCCCATTTCAAGAAGATTTCGCATACTTGACATCGTTTTTGTCCTGTGGAATAACGGCCAGTCCCTACTGGTTTCATCGCTTTATGGCGTATGCATATACCTTTGCAAGTCATGTGATTTTTTCCTGTAATCTCCTTGTTCATAGTTGAGACATCCTACTATTTCAGATTTTGTTACCTTAAAACTAGTTAAGAGAGAAAAAAGGTGACTTGGTGGCTATGCCCTCAACCTAGGCCTATGAAAGCTTGATTGTCCCCCTGGTAGCAGTGGAAGCAGGCTGTGGTGAAAAGATTACGTTACACTCAGTTTTGGGACATATTAGGCTGCCGCGTCATCCTGTTTATGGACCAACAGAGTTAGGCTGGGCCAGAGCCGGGTCATGGAATGACAGTGATTAATTACTATGAGGCGGTAATAATCTAGTTATGGACAACATTCGCATCTGTTTTGTATTATTAAGAAATTTAGCTGTTCTCATCGTTAACATGGGGTGGTAGCACAATAGTAATTGTGGCTCGCCCGGCCTGCTTGTTATTATATCCACTATGCGCATATACAATCGATTTAGCTATGTAAACTCCTAGACCGGTTGCACGTTTATTCTCATTTCCAAATGTTCTTGTAACAAATCTGCCAAATAGATTTGGAAGGATATCTTTTGCTATACCATTTCCACTATCAGTGACTTGGATTTCTAGTCTTTTGTTATCAACAGAAACAAGGCTTTCTATTCTTATGGCTCCACTATCTGTGTACTTAGCATTGTCTACGATATAGGATATTGCTCGAGTTGCACGACTTTTATCTGCGTAAATTTCTACCTCTTTATTATTATCATTATTGTCATGAATACTACCACTTCTACCACCACCAATATTATCGCCAAGCCTTGTCTCAATTGAAACACCCTCTTTAAAACTAATTTTCACTACGTTTACTATATCCAAAATTATTTCATTGATTCTAACTTTTTACATTACCTAGGTAAGACTGGTACCACTTTCAACGCTGCTAACGTCTAGAAGTCTGCAAGCTTCTAAAAGTATGCTTCTATTGGTATGTATTGATTATATTTTCTGTATAACGTATTACTTCAATCCTTTCAGGATTAGTATCAGCAATAGTGGGATCGGCAGGAACTGACAAATATTATATCACGGCTAACCCCATATTTAGCCCTTTATCGAGTTATATGAAGCTGGCTATCATTCATTATATTTCTCCATCCTATGCAAAAGCCTTTCTCTGGTGTTTCGGATTGTCTTTAGCGACAGGAAATTTATAGCGGTTAAAAAACTTAGTCTATACAAGGGCTGGTAGTTCAGGGGTAGAATGTGCGCTTCGCAAGTGCAAGGTCGTGGGTTCAAATCCCACCCAGTCCACTGTTTCCAAGCGAAAAATTACGGCTGGAATTTGAACACAATTTTTGGATTTTGCTAGCATAATGTCGCAAATTTGATCTTGAAACTGCATCTTTTGCTAGCAAATATGCTAGCAAACAGTTGCTAGCATCACATGGAATAGTTTTTAGTTGTTAGCAAAGGCGAAGAAGGATGGGACCAGGAGGAGGAACAGATTTCAAGGCATTTGTTGCGAGACCCTGATGTCTCCCAATAAACAGCAATTAGGATTAGCGTTGTTGGTCCAGATAGTGCGGTAGTAGTCGCCCTCAGGGAGTTGTGCCCAGATTCGGGAGACTTGGCTACCAGTTGTGAATTCGCAGCTTCCAGACTCGCTATAGTCCGCAGACCGGCCGCTTGGTACCTTGCCATCCAGCACTAGCTTTTTTACAATTAGTAGAAGTAGTAGTTAGTTTTTACAATTTTTTTACAATTAGTGGTACCGGTTTTTTAAACTTCTATAATTCTGCGAATACTGAATTATCAAAAATCTTGATGCAGCCGCTAGTAACGGGTACATCATTATTTCCTCCACGAATGTAAAAAAAATCACGTTGGACTTTTTCACCTGTAGGGGTTTCAACTGTCTTAGATCCTTGAATCCTGATTCGAAGGCTTCCCCAACAATCCATCGGTGTGAAACATTTCTGTGCAGGATGATCGCTAGTGGGACAAGAAACAGTACAATAGTGATTGGGTGGATCAGCACATGGAGAGTTATCGGTACTTCGAATCTCTTGTATCCCAGATTCAATTCCGAGTGCTCCACACGTCCCCTGCTGAAGCTTGTTAACTACCCCGCGTACAATATTTGGACTAAGGAGATACTTGCCATCAGGAATGGGTCCAACATCCTTTTCATATTCTTCACGACCAGAATTACCGCCCTAACACTTTTCACTAATTTTCCTTTACGAAAAATAAGTAACTGGTTTCCATCATAGGCTACAAAATTGGGTGCTGGGTGCTCGAATTCTGTCTCCGCATGACCTTCTAGTTTAGCGGGCGGTGCGATTTCAGGAGGTGGTGTCGTTACCCCTCCTGGAAGGGGCTCGACCGCGGCATCTGTTAGTGTTCCCGCATCATATTCCTGTCTCTGTATAAGTGGTACCATTGTATCATATTGTTGGAGAACATGGGCCAGCTCGTGTGCTAATAGTTTCTTTCCTTCATTAGTTGTAGTACTTACATAGATAGGTGTCACTTTCAAATACCCACATAGGTG
>DAOM01000188.1 GCA_002501855.1 Candidatus Nitrosopolaris nunavutensis | reverse complement strand
GCAACTGATAATACCGCAACTGAAAATTCTAGTGAGGGTAAAATAATAACGAAAACTACTAAACGTGAATCAGATTCAGACGCAAGTTGGCTGAACCAGGTAATTCAAAACGAATAAATTTTTCAACGCTATACAAACAACGCTATACAAACAAAGAAAAAGAGAAAAATGTAAGAAAAAAGGTATTATTTATCCTATTTTCCTTGGCTTGTTGAAGTCTGCAAAAGTTCGCCTATCTCGTTGTGCATCTTTAGGAAATTTAATCCCTTCTCCGTTGTTTTGTACGTCTGGGACCCCTCCAAGTACTCTAACAAAGTGTTCTCGATGAGTACGGAAAGATATTCCCGTAGCTGTGCATAGCTAAGAAAGGCCTTGTACATGATTTTTGTCTTTGTAGCCCCGCCGTTTGCTGCCTCTAGGATCATCGCTACTATTTCTGTTCTACTTCTGTATTTCACAATTAAAATACACTGGATTTGTTTATTTTAATATATTGACACATTTTGTAATAACAAGGTTCCGGATAAACATTACATTTTTATCTGTGAAATCTTAAGAATACCAATAAAGAAGCACTTTTAGTATATAAGTTGTGCTAGATCACAATGGTCTAGAGATTGTTTTACGCACAAGCATATCCAACCAAACACTTTAAGAATTGTTTATACTTTTCTTATCACTGATGACTGATCAAAATTTTATCGATTTATCTAGGATATATGAGGAGAGTGAAAAAGTCAAAGTAAGCTTACAGGGAAAAAAACTAGATAAAATGAGAAGTCAAGCTTTGGAAGACCCTGAGCAATTCTGGGGAGAGCAAGCGAAAAATCTCATTTGGTTTAAACAGTCGGACAAAGTATTAGACTCGAACGACCATCCATTCTACAAATGGTTCGTTGGTGGTGCATTAAATGCATCTGTCAATTGTCTTGATAGACACGTAGATTCTGATTTAAAAAACAAGGCTGCCATAATCTGGGAAGCTGAAAATAAGGAAAGCAGATCATTTACCTATTCTCAACTATATCGTTCTGTTAACAAGTTTGCCAGTGCCCTAAAAAATCTCGGAGTCAAGAAAGGTGACCGTGTTACAATTTATCTTCCCATGGTGCCAGAACTTCCAATCGCTATGTTGGCATGTGCAAGAATTGGGGCAATACATACCGTTGTGTTCTCTGGCTTCAGCGCGCAGGCATTATCCGATAGAGTAAATGACTCAAATTCGAGAGTGGTAATAACTGCCGATGCAGGCTTTAGAAGGGGAAAACTTGTTGAATTGAAAAAAGTTGTAGACGAAGCGATTCCTCTTTCTTCTTCAATCGAACATGTTGTCGTCTTGAAAAGAGCATTAAATAACATTACGATGGGTCCAAAAGATTTATGGTGGCACGAGATAATTGAAGATGCCCGACCATATTGTGAGCCAGAAATTATAGAGAGTACGCACCCGTTGTATATTCTATATACGTCCGGTACGACAGGCAAGCCTAAAGGTGTCGTACACAGCACTGGTGGCTATTTGACCCATCTATACGCAACAGCTAAATGGGTTTTTGATTTTACAAACAAAGACATTTTCTTTTGTACTGCTGATATTGGATGGGTAACAGGTCATAGCTACATCGTTTATGCGCCGCTAATGCATGGTGTTACCCAGATAATGTATGAAGGAGCGCCAGATTATCCGAAACCTGATAGATATTGGGATATAGTTGAAAAGCACGGCGCCACAATTCTATATACCACTCCTACTGCTCTTCGAATGTATATTAAATTCGGAAATAGTATTCCTAATTCTTTTGATTTATCCTCACTACGTCTATTGGGTACCGTTGGTGAGCCGATAAATCCAGAGGTATGGATGTGGTATTTTAGAACTATTGGAAAGGAAAATTGTCCTATTGTTGATACATGGTGGCAAACTGAAACAGGAGGCATCATGATAAGTGCGTGTCCTGGCATTGAAATCGTCCCAATGAAACCCGGTTCTGGTACCTTTTCCTTGCCCGGAATAGATGCAGTCGTTGTAGATGAGAACGGAAAACCAGTAACCCCAGACAAAAAAGGATTCTTGGTAGTTAGAAAACCATGGCCAGGAATGCTGATGACACTTTGGAGAGATGATGAAAAATACCAGAACACCTATTGGAGAAAATTCGACAACAACATGTACTTTACTGGCGACTACGCACTTTATGATACCGATGGATATCTTTGGTTGCTAGGCAGATCGGATGATGTACTTAAGATAGCAGGACACAGGTTGGGTACAATGGAGTTGGAAAGTGCGTTTGTCTCACACCGAGCAATTGCGGAAGCAGCAGTGACCAGTAGGCCAGATGAGAAAAAAGGAGAATTGATAATTGCATTTTTGGTATTGCGTACAGAATTCGCGACAGTATCTGAACAACAGTTACGAAATGAACTTGTTAATCATATTAGAGAGACAGTAGGGCCAATTGCAACACCTGGTGAAATTTATTTTGTCAATAAGCTTCCAAAAACTAGAAGCGGAAAAATAATGCGTAGATTACTGAAATCGATATCAAGCGGGTCATCGACAATAGGCGATGTAAGTACATTGGAGGATGGAACATCAATAGAAGAAGTAAGGCAAGCTTATGATGATTTGCATAAAGCGATTGGTTAACGGAGCAATGATAGGAGGCTGACTTATCATTATAACTACTCATTTGGTTAATAGTACAGTATGATTTTTAGATTTCCAATCGCTAAGTAAATCAAATCCACAAGTATTTTTTAAACTTTTTCTTAATATTAACCAAGTATCCGAAATGATTTTTTTCATCTTTCTGTCCCTAATTGGTAGATTAAATACGAATGTAGCTCCCGTGCTATTACCGATGATATCGCCTTTGTTGTTTTCTGCCCATATCCTGCCACCATGTGCCTCGATTATGCTTTTTGATATGAAAAGACCCAATCCAGTGCTTCCTGTAATAGATTTTGTGGCAAATTTTGTAAATAGCCTAGATAATATTTCAGGATGCATGCCAGGCCCCGTATCCTTTATACAGACTATGAGTTGGCCATCCCTTGCCTCTGATGTGATGGTTATACTGCCGTGTTTTGTGAATTGAACAGCATTACTTAGAAGATTAGAAAAAACTTGAGTCATTCTCCCTTTGTCTGCTTCTACTAAAATATCTTGGGGATCGTATAATAACCGTACATTTTCACCGTTAAAGTCTCTACTTAAAATCATATCATCCATAGAATTTATTATTACGTCGTTTAGATTGAACCCTTCTTTCTTTAGTTCTAATGACTACTTTCAATTTTTGTAGCATCTAATATATCGTCTGTAAGCCGACTCAATCTTTTTGCATTTCTATTAATAGTATAGAGTAATTCATTGTACTCCTCAATGTTTCCTGTCTTCGAAAGAAGAAGTTGCGACAAACCAACTATGGGTTGAATAGACGTTCTTAACTCGTGTGCTGCTTGTTGATAAACTCTTTCTGAGTCTTAGCATGGACTTCTAATTGTTCATGTGATTTCTTGATATTTGCATATAATTTCGTTTGTTTCCATAAATTCTCAAATATGGCAACGTAAGACAAAACTCCAGGTTTACTATTATAATATGTTGATAATCATATTGCTTCATCAAAAGTGTTTCTTGAATCATCTCTTATTTCCATTACTAATGAAACGTTTCTATCGACTACTAGGATTGTGATTTGAGTACCGGTATATTCGACAATACTATGTGCTGAATTGGGTAGAAAATGATATAAAGCTCATAGTTGATTTTAAACGAAAATAAACGCAGAGAGTAGACTTTTTTGTTTATTCAGTTCCTGCTTCATTTTTTTCTTTATCGATTTCGTATCAATTATCAGAGACTATTATCTTACGTGTCCAAAAACCGGTGGTGCTACCGTATGGTCTGGTCTTGGTCAACGTCGCAGGCTAGAATCATCTGCACGATAATCGTATGATAAAAATGGTGGTTATTTGGCAACTTTTTGACTGATTAGCCTCTTTTTATATTTATAGTCATTTATTACTAGATTATTTTTTGCTCATCTAATGGATAAAGATAAACATTGGCCCTTTCATCATCAATTTCATTAGAATGTATCAATATGGTTCCTTCTACTTCATTTTCATCTAAACCAATTCCTTTCTTCCCTAGTATCGAACTAGGATCTATCTGATTAGGCAATAGTCCATTCCCTGGATATGGTTCTAATGTTACTCTTTCTTCACCTAAAAGTCCTGCATCCCTAACCCCATTAGACATCATTCTGCCTCCATCATTTAACATGATATCTACATTGTATTTCTTTCTTAAAGTCAACATAGCTCTATAGATAACAAATTCTTCTCCAGTTATAATATAGTTTACGAGATCGGATTCAGGTATTGTCTTGACAGCATAGTCATATCCACTTTGAGAAGTTACAAATATTACCTTTATTTTGTTATTTGGATTAAGAACAGCTATCTCATTTTTCTTATATTCTTCCAGTAAGTTCACTCGTTTGAAGGTTTTATCAGAGCGAGCTATTACAATATAGTAAAAATTCTTTGACCTTTTTTTAATTAGTTCTAGTTTAAGTAAATCCTTATAAATATCTAGATTAGATTCTTTAAAGTTATTCCCAAAGAACTGCCAATTCCATATCTGATTCTTGTTTGCCATTAAATTAACTGCACTCACCATTATTGCCTTATATCCTATCAATATTCTATTAACAGAAGCAAAAGCATTGTCACCGGATTTTCTCTTACCTCCAGACAATTGTACCACGCCTCCAGCATTCTTGCCTGGAATTTTGTAAATGTACGAATTGTCAGGAGCTTTTGTGTTTGCTGCAATATAGCTTGTTGCCTGGTAAGGAACTTTCATTCTATTAATATAATCATCGGATGCACCTATAACGATTCTTGGCAGCATTTTTCCTAAGGATTTTAAGTCAAAGTCGTTGGTTGGAGATATACTCTGAATTCCTCTTCTTATGAAATGATCTAATTGATTTTGTGTAATCTTCTTGGCGTCAGCAAGCGACTTTAAGCTCTCTCGATACTCATATTCAAAGCTATTATTCTGCATAATTAATATTATTATGACTACAATACTCCCTATAAATAAAAGGGGGATTCGTACTT